>JAYWDP010000468.1:0-9298 GCA_043779775.1 Cyclobacteriaceae bacterium | reverse complement strand
GTCAGAGGTAATATTTCTTAATGTTTTGACGTTTTTTGTCGGGCGTGACCCTACTACTTGTATTTTGGCGATCTAAAACTCCTATCATCTGAAAAACTTTATGTCCCGTATTGTCTTATTGAACTTCGTTTTTGTCTTATGCGCATCCTTTGAGGCACAAGCACAAAAATCTGCTCCTCCTCCCACCGATTGGTTTTTACGCGATCCGCAAATAGACCATATCCTGGGTGTCAGCGCTGAAAAAACATATGACTCCTTATTAAGTGGTCAGCCATCCCGCACGGTCATCGTGGCCGTCGTCGATTCGGGTATTGACATCGACCATGAAGATTTGAAGAGTATCATCTGGACAAATGAAGATGAGATCCCGGGAAACGGTATAGATGATGACCACAACGGATATATTGATGATGTCCATGGCTGGAATTTTATTGGCGGCAAAGAGGGCAACGTCAACGAAGACACCTATGAACTGACCCGCGAGTATGTCCGGCTTAAAAGCAAGTTCGGGGATGTGGATGAGAAAAAAGTAAAGAAAAAGCAAAAAAAGGAATATGCCCAATTCAAAGACCTGAAGAACAAATACGAAAAGCGCAAAGAAAAAGAGGTCCAGCAATATGACCAGTTCAAACAACAATACCGGCTCTATAAAAACATTGGAAAAAATGTTCAGTTAAGTATGGATACCTTAAAGGCGGTCCTAAAAAAAGATAAACTTACGCCATCGGACCTCGGGCAATTTCAAACCAATGACCCTACGCTCCTGTTTTCCAAAGGTCTCCTGACCAGGATGCTGAAAAGCACCGGCCAGGGAGATCTTGATAGCTTGCAATCTGAGCTGGCGGCCTCGGTGAAATATTTCAAATCGGGTGTAGATCACTACAGCACTATCGTCGACTATGGCTACAATGAAGATTACAATTCACGTCTCATCGTAGGCGATGATTATTCCAATCCTCTGGAAAAATATTACGGCAACCAGGATGTTACAGGACCCGATGCGCAACATGGAACACATGTGGCTGGCATTATTGCCGCCGACAGAAAAAACACCATCGGCATTAAAGGAATTGCCGACAACGTCCGGATCATGTCGGTGCGAACTGTACCCAATGGTGATGAACGGGACAAGGATGTAGCCAATGCCATCCGCTACGCCGTGGACAATGGCGCGATGATCATCAACATGAGTTTTGGTAAAAACTTTTCTCCCCAGAAAAAAATAGTGGACGATGCCGTACAATATGCGGAGAAAAAAGGGGTGCTGTTGATTCATGCCGCCGGCAACGATGGTCAGGACATCGACAAGCAGGTTGACTACCCGTCCCGCTATTACCTGGATGGCCGCGAAGCGAAGAATTGGCTTGAAATCGGGGCGTCAGCCTGGGATGAAGAAAATTTTGTGGCCGACTTCTCCAATTATGGAAAAAAATCGGTGGATCTCTTCGCCCCTGGAAAAGAAATCTTTTCAACTATACCCGGGAGTAAATATGAAAGTCTGAGTGGCACCAGCATGGCCTGCCCTGCCGCTGCGGGCGTGGCTGCGTTGCTCATGTCTTATTTTCCTGATTTAACGGCAGCCCAGATTGTAGATGTGTTGAAAAAATCCACGCGCAAGTTTGACGGACTTAAAGTGCAGAAACCCGGTGGCGGTAAAGCCGACTTCAACGACTTAAGTAATACCGGGGGTCTTGTCAATGCCTTTGACGCGGTAAAGCTGGCGATGGCCATGAAGAGACAGAAGGTTGAAAAGTAGACTTCGACACCCACATTTTCAGGTTTGACGTCAGCCTTACGCTTTTTCAGATTTTTTAACGGCACTTGAATATTCAGGTCAGTGGAGTCGGCCAGGGAGTAGCGCCCCTCAACTTGAATTGCTCATCTACACTACCTTTGAGCTTAATCTTCGTCGTCACCTTTCCACTCAAATTATTTGAGTTCGCGGTTAATGGTCTCCGGAAAAATGTGTTGGATGTTAGACCTTTTCCAGAATTACAGCATAGCCCTGACCGACGCCTACGCACATGGTTACCAAAGCATATTTCTTGTTTTGTCTTTGCAATTCAATGGCGGCGGTGAGAAGTATTCGTGCTCCCGACATCCCCAGCGGATGACCGAGTGCGATGGCGCCACCGTTGGGATTCACGCGAGGATCATCATCTTTAACGTCCAACGATCGAAGACAAGCAAGACATTGAGCAGCAAACGCTTCATTCAGTTCAATGACATCCATCTGGTCCAGCGTCAGTCCTGCTTTGCTAAGTGCTTTTTGCGATGCCTTCACGGGCCCTATGCCCATGATGCGCGGCTCCACGCCCACAACCGCTGAAGAAACAATCCTTGCTTTAGGTTTGAGGCGGTAGGTATTCAATGCCTTTTCTGAAGAAATAAAAAGGGCCGCAGCGCCATCGTTCAATCCTGATGAATTTCCCGCGGTAACAGTGCCTTCCTTTTTGAATGCGGGCTTCAGTTGCGATAACTTCTCAAGTGTGGTCTCGCCTTTAATGAACTCATCCTCATTAAAGATGACCGTTTCATTTTTTTTAAAGGGTATAGAGACTCCCGTAATTTCTTCCGCCAGCCTTCCGTTCTGTTGCGCTTTTCTGGCCTTCCATTGTGATTGCAGTGCGAACTTGTCCTGGTCTTCACGACTGATCTTATGCTGCCCGACCAGATTCTCAGCAGTGACACCCATGGAATCCGTTCCGTAAAGGGCATTCATCGTAGGATTCACAAAGCGCCATCCAAAACTGGAATCGAAAAGTTGCGCATCATTTCCGAAGGCCTTCGAAGCTTTGGAAAGTACCCAGGGACCACGGGTCATGTGCTCTACACCTCCGGCAACAAAAATTTCACCATCACCGGATTTTATAGCACGGGCTGCCTGGATCACCGCCGACATTCCGGATGAACAGAGTCGGTTCACCGTCTCCCCTGGAACGCCCGAAGGCAAGCCCGCCAACAGCAAAGCCATCCTTGCCACATTGCGATTGTCCTCACCGGACTGATTGGCACAGCCCAGGATAACATCGTCGATTGCTTCCAGTGAAATGGTTGGATTGCGCTCTGCCAGTACTTTGATCACCAATGCCGCAAGATCATCGGCTCTGATGGCTGAAAGACTTCCTCCCAGATTTCCTATAGGGGTCCTGATTCCGTCTACGATAAAAGCGTCTTGCATAATTCCTTTGAAAATATTTTTATTCAATTCAGCGTTGAATCACAATCCCTTAATTTGACTGCGAACCCTTGCCTACTGGCGACTTGGCTACTGCCTACTCATTTTCGGCATAAAATAAGTATTTAAATTATCCTTATGTCAAACAGGCTTCTCTACCGGAGCCTTCACAACTTCCGGCTTCTCTCCGACTTTCTCTTTGTTGATTCCAAATAACCGATAGGCGAGTAATTTACCACCATTTTCAGAATCACCTTTCCCGATGCGAAGGGAACCGTGCTGTCTGATTTCCTTGCCGGTCTGTACCGAGTAATTTATCAGGATCGCATCCCTGGTCTCAGAAAACTGAAGGTTCACCGTAGGCGCATTTTTATCTCCTTGTGTGAAGTCGATGCTGCAATCTTTCAGGTCATCGAGAACATCCTGTGCCAGCTCCGATTTTGTTTCCCCGTCAAGTTCGAGGTTGAATTTCATCGAAAGGCCGGAGAATGGAACCAGCTGGGGAAATTTCTCATAGAGTTGCAGGGTCCACTTTTCCTTTTCCTGGTCATCGGAACTGGCTTGCGCCAATCCTTCATAGACCCTTGCATAAAGGAGGTTCTGGTATTCATCATTTCGATCGGCATCTTTCAACACCTCCTGAAAATATTTCTTTGCCCGTGCCTCATCTCCCTCCGCCAGGTACAGTTTGCCCAGAAAATACCTGAAATACTTTTTAAGCTTGGGCCTCTTATCGGTCTCCAGCATTTTCTTATAGATATCTATAAAATATTCATTACCAAAACCATCGATCACCGACCACACTTCGTCAAAGTTCAACAGGTTCTCGGAAGAAAAAATAGAGTAAACAACTTGTTCCCTTTCAGGGTTCCTCGCAACCAGTGAAGCCAAAATCATTTTTTGATTGTGAATTTCCAATGAATACCGGATCCATTCAAACCAATTGTAAGGGTTAAACCAAAACCACCACTGATCATTTTCAAATAAATATTCTCTTTTGAACTGCAGTTGATTAATATGGTTCAGCGAAGCGACGGCCAGGTTGTATTGTTCCTGTCCCCAGGTAGTACCGATGTGCAGTTCCTGAAAACGTGAAGCCTTATTGTTTCTTTGCTGACTTTCATCCGTGAGCCCTTCATAGTGCAGTGCCCTGGCCAGGCCAATGGTATGCCATCCGTATCCCGGTGTCGAACCTTGCTGCTCCAGCACTTTGCGCAATAGTGTATCGGCCAATTCCGGGTGACCGCGATAGGTATCCAGGGTACCGCGCATGTAGAAATATTCTTTGGTTCGCTTTTCAGTACTGAATTCCTTTTCTTCCGCTTCCTTAAAAAACAGATCAGCCTCTTGTAACTCACCCATCGCCAGTTTGAACTCCGCGTAATTGTTGCTGGAGTAGGCATCATTCATAATGAGCACATCGTAGTAATAGTTCGCTGAGTCCATTTCGAGCTTGTAGTCATTGATCATGGCTTTGTAATGAAACGTCGACAGGTACTGCCGGTTAAGGTAGGTGGGATCGAAGAGTCCCATGTTCAATTCATTATCTGTAGAAATTTTCATCAGCGCAGAGTCGAGGTAACGGTTCGCTGCAGTTACATTGGCTTTCACAGAATTTTTCAGAAAAGGAAACCGCTTGGAGGTGTACGTCCGGTTGCGGTGATACAGCCACGCCATGGTGTTGTAAGAGTCCGTCCCTTGCTCCAACTGGAAATTTCGATCGCGTACCCGCAGCAGGATGGCCATGGATTTATCCGGCATCTCGATATTCTGATAGCTGCGCTCCAGCATGTAGGCGATCAATCCGTAGTCCTGGTGGTAGCGGTACACACCGGAATAGATCGCATAACTATTACTTCTTGTCCGGAGTTGTTTATCATAATCGTTTTCTATCAGACGGAGCGCCTTTTGAAGGGGGGTGATGACCTGACTGAAGCCCAGTTTGTCATTCGCACGAGAGAAAAGATAAGCGCCCTGCAACATGTACCCAACAAAATAGGTGCTGTCGTCACGGATAAACTTTCGGGATTTTTCAAAGACCTTGGGGTCTGTATATGAAAGGTTATCCTTTGCACGCTCCTGATCAATATTGGTACGAACGTTATTCTGCGCATTCGCGGCCTGAGACAGCAGCCATGTCATCGCCAGGTGGCCCATCAGTTTACGGCAAAATACTAAACGAGCTCCCATGGGTCTATTGCTTTGTAGTAATTGACAAATTCGCGAGACGATTGACTTCATGGTCTGTCAGCTGTTGCAATGCCACTTTCGATGCTTCGCGGTTGCGGAAGATCATGCGGTGATGGAGCACAGGATGTGCCAACATACGGATATCATCTTCAATGACATAGTTGCGTTGGTTTACCAGTGCCCAGGCCTTCAAACATTTGATGAAGATGATGCCTCCGCGCGTAGAGCACCCCAATGCAATATCCTGGTGGGCGCGCGTCGATTGTACCAGTTTGACAACGGACTTTACCAGCTCAGGATGCAGGTAAACATTTTCGGCTTCCTGCTGCAGATGGATTACATCGTCATACGTGAGCACTTGTTTTACCGAATCTTTTACATTTCCGATGGAGAGGTAATTATTGTAGATGTCAAGTTCAACCTCTTCGGTAACGTACCCGAAAGTTATTTTCATAAAAAACCTATCCAACTGCGCGGCTGGCAAAGGATAGGTGCCCTCCATTTCAATCGGGTTTTGGGTTGCGATGGTAAAGAAGAACTTATCGAGTTGGAAGGTGGTGTCTCCGGCAGAGATCTGGTTCTCGGCCATACACTCGAGCAGCGCACTCTGCACCTTGGGTGAGGCGCGGTTGATCTCATCCGACAATAATACATTGGTAAACAAGGGACCTTTTTTGAAAACGAAGTCTTTTTTCTCTCCATCAAAAATATAGGAGCCGATCAGGTCCATCGGCAGAAGGTCGGGAGTAAACTGAATGCGCTTGAAAGAAACCCCACCGCTGTTGGTGTGGTACATATCGTTGACTCCTTCAGAAATGGATAGCGCCAGTGTCTTCGCCAGCACCGTTTTTCCGGCACCCGGATTGTCCTCCATAAGAATATGCCCCTTGGCCAGCAAGGCGGTGATCACATATTTTATTTGCTGCGGCTTGCCACGGATAATCTTTTCGATGTTTTCGGTAAGCTTCAAAATCTTGGCACCGTGACCTACCTGGGGTTCTGTATTATTCATATCGATTGTGTTTGATTCTCTGATTCAGTTCCTTCTGGTTTCATAAAATAACGGCTGGCCAGCATGAGGTTGAAGTAGTTGATGGCCATCCTGAAAATTCCGGTTTTAGTTCTAATGCCCTTACCCATAGCACGTGCAAACTGCAATATCGTCTCCTGGTCGCCTGCCAGCATCGCTCCATTTCCATACTTAAGTCTTAAATAGACTTTCATGAACTCAGCAAAACTCGCATGGAACACAGGATCGGCTTTTATCTGTGCATACTCCAACGGGGTTTCGCCGCCGCGTTCTAGGCCTGCCATGTGGAAGCGGTACAATGCTTCCCGGTAAACACCATCAGCTTTCGCTGTCGGGCGATTGGCTAATTTGGCTCGAAGCATGAGGTACAATAAATAAAGGAGAGGAAGCAAGAAAATAAATACGATGAGGCTTCCCAAAGACTTTCCTGCAAACAGCAAGATCTCCTGCCAGGACATTCCCTTTTCCTCAGGCTTAAGCTGATTTTTCTTTGAATCATCTTTCTTCTTATCTATTTCTCTGGACTTAATGTGGATCTCATCTGCTATGATAGGCTTGGGAAAACCCTCTACCTGCGTCTCTATGGTGACGCCCCTCCGCGGTGCTGGAATTTTTTTGGCTTCATCCAGGTAGGAAACCACCACCAAAGAATCACCGGGGATGATACAGGAAAGCGTCGTATCTTTTTTATCATATAAAATCCGGCAGACCGAAGCATCAACGGTCCGTGTAAATGATTTATTCAAGGGGTAAGCATCATTGAAATAAATGATGTCTTTAAATGTCACTACCAGTCGTTTCGTTTTCAGATCCGGGCCGGATTCCGCGATGCCATTGACTACCAACCACGGTTGCGGCGGTGGAAGCGGCGGAGTGCCATCAGGCTTGGGTGCCTCTTGCTG
Source organism: Cyclobacteriaceae bacterium (assembly GCA_043779775.1). Taxonomy (GTDB): domain Bacteria; phylum Bacteroidota; class Bacteroidia; order Cytophagales; family Cyclobacteriaceae; genus ELB16-189. Next base: position 1,998 of record JAYWDP010000468.1, on the reverse strand, counting down.
ACCTTCATTGCCGATGGTCATGTCAAAATCCATCCAGCCATAGCCCGGAAAATATACCTGAGTCCAGGCGTGGGCCTGACTTGCATAAAACCAATACCAGCCTTTATTTTTGTCGCTGCGGTTTACCGTGGCAAAGCCTGTCGTAAACCTTGCGGGAATTCCCAGGGAACGGAGCATCAATAACGAAGCGCCGGCATAGTAGGTGCAATAGCCGGCATGCGTTTTAAAAAGAAAATTACCCAACATAGACGCATTGGGGATGTTGGGGTCCAGCATGGAACCCGGCTTCAATGTATATCTGAAAATTCGTTTGCCATCCTCTCCCCTCTGCAAAAAGAAATTTTGCACCGCCAGCACTTTATCCACCGGCTGTATCATCCCCTGGGTCAGGCTTTGCGACAGGCGGGTGATGGAATCGTAGAGAATTCCTTTGGGTAATCCGGTGTAATAAGAATAAAAGGCGGGATCAACTTTATTATAATCATTGACCGTCCGTAATTCCTGATGACGCTCTTCCTGGTAAATCGCGAGCTGTGGACTTGCCGACGGATTGTATACGAAATAAGCATTGTTCAATTCCGAGGAATAAGACTTTACTTTATACGCTGATTTGAACTGTTTTTGAAATTCCTTTTCAACGGGGATTGCCTGACAATAAAACGTTCCACCCGGCCCCAATAAGGCATGCTTCCAGTTACTCGATGAAAGGTAGATTTCCGCGTTCACCACGATCCGCTTCTTCCGTCCCAGCGAATTGCGGATCACTGAACTATCGGATTTGGCGTGATACATGGGCAACGTAGAGGGGTCGAAATCAAATTCATCAAAATACGGCGGTGACACATCACGGATGAAGGTCTCCTTTATGGGATCATATTTCGTCAGATAATGATAGACGAAGTACAGAGGTTTGGGCGTGCCATCGGGAAAATAGTTATCCAGCTTGCTGCAAAACATCAGGGCATCGGATTGACTCATCCTTGAATTCATCTTCATAGTATCTTTCAATCTGAAACCATCGTCTTTATCCATCAACCCGTAACGCTGGTCGTAACCTTCTTTGTCACCCTCCTTGTCATCTGGCTTTACCCCCCTTGCCATGAGTTCTTTTTCAACGGCTCTCAGGTTATCCTTGAATATTTTTTCTACCAAAATAAAGGCAAGCATTACCAGAATGAAAAAAATTACAAAACGGAGAAAGAGTCTTCCTGATTTCATCAGATCCATTTCCACATCCTCTGAAAGGATGGGCGACACGAAGAGCATGTATAACCCATACACGAAAACCGGAACCAGGTGAAGCAGGATGTACCGCAGGCTGACATCGATGGTATTGGATACGGGGATCAGCGTGGCGACGGCAAGAATACCAAACAGGATGATGTAAGAATACCGCATCCGCACCAGCAGAAATCCACAGACCCATCCGAAAAGGAAGAGGACAGAATACAACTGGAACATGGCGCTGGCATAGAACACATCAAATTCGCCCGGAAGTTTGACAATAATTTTTCCCGTAATCCAATATACCAGCCACAGCAGCAGGAAGGTAAATATCCACCGGGCCCTGAAGAAGTAAAGTGAATAGGACAATATCAGACCTGTACTAAAATAAACTGCTTGAGTACTGACATTTGAACTGAAGGAAGTGTAGGAAGAGTTCACGTAGACCAGGGTGATGTATCCAATCACCGCGGTCGGGACGATCACAAACACCCAGCGTATCAGCAGTTGTGTAATTCTGTTCCGTATGGGCGATGAGATCATCATGTAAGATCAATGGCTTTTACTACCCAACCGTTGCCCCGTTGGTTCAGCAACTTATAAATATCATTTTCATTTTTTTGCAGACGCTGGCGGAGGGGGGCGATGAGCCAGGGGTTGCGCAACTTATCCACCGGTTGCTTTTCGGGTCTGAAAAAAAAGTCTTTGATCTTCATCCTGAAAGGGGATGGGATCGCATCGGATAACTTCACCACCACCACGGGAATGGTAAGG
>JAYWDP010000467.1:0-3273 GCA_043779775.1 Cyclobacteriaceae bacterium | reverse complement strand
ATGAGAGGAAGTCAACGGGAAAAACCGTTGGTAGTTGTACCTGTGGAGCATCATTGTTGCAACCTATAATCAAAGAAATTATCAGGAATGAAAGTGATTTGAACTTACACATTGTACGTTGTTTAGTTTTTTTACTGTTATTAATCCGCAATAAAATCAAATGGTAATAAGGCTGAAAAACGAATAATCCCGAAGTATGCGGGATTATTGAAGGCCTGATTTAACAAGCTGCCTTACTAATACCTTAGGGCAAAGATAATTCTTTAAAAATAGGTTGCTACTAGTATTCCCTTACTTCCGGCCCAATGTATACGTAAGGTTGATATAAGGATTAAAGGGAGACACCTTAAATTGGTTAGATGGGATCAGTTGAAAGTCTTTCATGATCAGAATCACCTCCGGACGAAGGGTCAGTCTGTGTGAAAGCGGAATGGACACGCCGGCATATCCGGTAGTGAATATCTCAAAAGGCAGGTCTTCTTTGCCTTCTTTTTCTACAGTACCTTGAATGAAGTTTATCATTCCGTCGATACAATGTGTCTCGAGTGCTCCCATACCGACGGACCACCGGATATTCTTTTTTGTTTTCCATTCAGCATTGACTATGCCAGAGGTGAACATCCAGGGCATTACGTGTTTTATCTCACGATCGAAAAGAAAGGTGCCGTCGCGACCAGGATAGTAGATCATGTTCATTTTGAAGACGGCACGGAAATTATTATACTCGTACAGTACTGTGTTTAACTTAATTCCCATAAGGGCCAGGGTGCCGGTGGTTCCTCCAACAACACCCATAGCAGTTTTTCTTGAGATGCCATAAGTCAAATCCATGATGAGTACCGGGGGAGGTGTTTTGCCTGTGTACGTAGTTAGTAAACCTGTATTGAATTTGCCTTTCGCAGGAAAAAATGGATCATCCGTATTTTTGGCATTTTCTTGTGCGAGGCAATGATTCAACTGGATAAATCCCCCGAGGACAATCAGTAAAAATGCAGGTAAGTGTTTCATAAGGATTGTATTTTGTTTCCGAAAGATATTTTGCTCTTGCTCTGCGCTTATGGCGAAGTTCGCTGCCCGGGAAAATAACTTTAAGGATAAAACCCATTAGCAATTGATTTAAATAGGTTTTTGGCAATCATTGCAAAATTCTTGTTGATTGCAATGTGGAAGTTGCAGGGGAATGCAAATAAGGCAATGGGGTATATCGTTTTTGGATCTGCCTTTAGCGGTCAGTGACACCCTCATCGTTGCTTGATTGAAATTAAATTTGTGATATTAATTTTTTACATCGCATTAATAACCTTTTTATAGACCCCAAACCATCCAGCTTTATATTATTTCAATCCCCTCTTAGACCTCTCCTCATTTTCCGCTATCTTTGCCCCTCATTTTAAGAAAACAAGAGATTTTGAGCATTTATGGAGGCTAGCAGGATTAGGAACATCGCGATTATCGCACACGTTGACCATGGTAAAACCACCCTCGTGGACAAGCTTTTACATGCCGGGCATTTATTTAAGGACCACGAACATCCGGGTGAACTTATAATGGACAGCAATGACCTCGAACGTGAACGGGGGATCACGATTTTGGCTAAAAATGTCTCCGTACGATATAAGGACTATAAAATTAACGTCATCGATACGCCCGGCCACAGCGATTTCGGTGGTGAGGTGGAGCGCGTTCTGAATATGGCCGATGGGTGCCTTTTGTTAGTGGATGCTTTCGAAGGCCCCATGCCTCAAACCCGTTTTGTTTTGTCAAAAGCATTACAGCTTGGGTTGAAACCCATTGTGGTCATCAATAAAGTCGACAAGAAAAATTGCACTCCGGACGAAGTGCATGAACAGGTGTTTGACCTGATGTTTGCCCTCGATGCCACTGAAGATCAGCTTAATTTCCCCACGTTTTATGGTTCCGCAAAACAGGGTTGGATGAGTACCGATTGGAAAAATCCTACCACGGATATCACTGCATTATTGGAGGGTGTTATTGAACATATTCCTGCGCCTAAAATCGATGATGGAACGACACAACTGTTAATTACTTCATTGGAATATTCGTCTTACATCGGACGCGTGGCGATCGGAAGGATCCAGCGAGGTTCTGTGAAGGCCGGCCAGCCGGTAGCACTCGTCAAGCGCGACGGTGGCGGCATTGTCAAATCTCGAATCAAGGAAGTTTATGTCTTTGAAGGATTCGATAAGCAGAAGATGGAAGAAGTGAAGGCAGGAGAAATTTGCGCCATCGTAGGGATCGAAGGTTTTGAAATCGGTGATACCATCTCCGATATCGAAAAACCAGAAGCACTCAAGTCGATCGCTATCGATGAGCCAACGATGAGCATGTTGTTCACGATCAATAATTCTCCATTTTATGGTAAAGAGGGAAAACTTGTTACCTCACGCCACATTAAGGAAAGACTTGATAAAGAGCTTGAAAAAAACCTCGCCATGCGAATGGGTGATACAGGTTCTGCTGATAGTTTCATTGTGTATGGCCGCGGTGTATTGCATCTCTCAATATTAATTGAAACCATGCGTCGTGAAGGATATGAATTGCAAATCGGTCAGCCCCAGGTGATTTTTAAAGAAATAGATGGACAAAGATGTGAGCCTATTGAAGAGCTTACGATTGACTTGCCAGAAAATGTTGCAGGCAAAGCCATCGAGACGGTTGCCATGCGCCGCGGTGAAATGACCAACATGGAACCTAAGGGCGATCGCATGATATTAAAATTTATGATGCCTGCACGCGGTATCATTGGTTTGAGAAACTATTTAATGAACGTCACTGCGGGTGAAGCGGTTGTCACACACCGGTACAAAGAATATCAACCTTACAAAGGCGACATTCCCGGAAGGATAAACGGTTCTCTCATCAGTATGGAGGAAGGGGAGGCAATCCCTTTCAGTTTACACAACCTGCAAGATCGCGGGAAATTTTTCATTGACCCAAGCAACCCGGTATATGAGGGTCAGGTGATCGGCGAACACAACCGCGGTGGTGACCTCGTCATCAATGTGACAAAGACAAAAAAACTTACCAATATGCGCGCCTCCGGTTCGGATGAAAAGATGCGCATTGCTCCGGCGGTGAGGCTTTCATTGGAAGAGGCATTGGAATATATCCAGGGTGATGAGTATGTGGAAGTGACACCCAAGTCCATCCGCCTTCGCAAAATCAATCTAAATGAAAACGAACGTAAACGCGAGCGCAACAAGGTAATGGCAAACTAACAGATTGTATGGTCGGCATGCTTGGCCTCATTCT
>JAYWDP010000466.1:0-3282 GCA_043779775.1 Cyclobacteriaceae bacterium | reverse complement strand
TTCTTTGATTTCTATTTCGTCGATAATAAAACCGCCCTTCCCATCCGCCAATGCTGCTTTACAAATTAAAGACATCGTATTTTATTATGATTTACTTCTTTGGTGGCAAGAAATGGTATGGGGAAATTGGATGATGTATCAATGTAAAGGAAGGCTCATATTTGCGGGATAGATCTTGAAATTGGATAAATCGAAAACAAAGAACGAGGAATGAGTCTTCCTTTTCCGATATCCTTTTTTAAGAATTTTATGCACCTCAACCATTCTTGCTTCTTCATACTTCTCACTCGTAATATTCCTCAGACTAACTGATGATCCAATGTAAGTCAAGAAGTCCTCAGATGAGTAGCCTTTTAGACGGCTGTCTTTCATAGCTTCAATAAAACCATATAAGATCTCCAGCGCGTGATGAATACTGTATCCCCTTTCAATAGGAACCCTGTAGGATCATCCATGTTCTGCTTGTATAGATACACGGAGTCGTGATTCTGGGAAACTACTGCCATCAAGGGTGGGCGCAATAAGAGCTCCAGACTCTGACCGTTAGCTATTTTTACAAACGCAACCAGCAAGATAATCGGGAACACGGAATTCATTGGTGAGGTTTGGATTTCATTGAAGATACACTTTCTTGATTACTTCATGGCTTCCCTGTGAGTTGTGGCAAAATAAAAAACCCTGCATGAGGCCGCCAGGGCCGCAATCGTAAATGATTTCCAATGACGATTTTTCATTTCGTGGATTAAGAACGAGTGAATTTAGTCGGAAAACGAGAGAATGAAAAGGCCCTTAAACGGATAATGGGAAGAGGTGATAAGTATGAAATTATTCAAGTTTGCAAGGATAGTTCTGTTGGTGCATTAAAAACCGCTTCCATTTCTGATTAAGTGAATATTTTAGTTTATGGAATACTATCGTAGGGAGACACTATGGTTACTAAAGTTTTGCAATAAAAGGAGAACTGATGGAGCAAGGATTTTTATATTGAATAGTTAAGGATCAATTCAACCGTAAATGTTGTTCCTTCTCCTTCCTTGCTTATGAAACGGATTTTTCCATTGATCAGGTCCACATATCGCTTTACAATGTTAAGGCCAAGCCCGGTACCCTGAATAGTCGCTGCATTTTTTGCCCTGTAAAAACGGGTAAAAATATGTTCCTGCTCCTGGTCGGGAATACCAATCCCGCTATCCTTCACCTCTATAAGGACGCTGTCATTATTTACTTCCGTAACCAAATATATTTTCTTTCCTTCTTGTGAATATTTGCAAGCATTGGAAAGAAGGTTCAGCAATATGTGCTGGACTATTTTCGTGTCCTCAACTATTTTTGTTATTCCTTTATGCTGGTAAATAATTTGCTGTCCTGTTTTCAGGATAGCCTCAAAATCCTGTATCACATTTTCACAAAATTCAGGCAGGTCAAAAAGCTTTCTTGTCACTTCTACTTTACCGCTTTCAAGTTTTTCCAATGAAAGGAAATCATCCAGGATGCTGGTGAGGTCTTTTACAGAAGACCGGATTCGTTCCATATGTTTCTGCATTTTTTCCGGTTGGCCCAGCGCTGCGTATTGCTCAGCCAAGGAGAGACTTGACAGAATCGCAGACAGGGGCGTGCGGAACTCATGGGAGGCCATTCCAATAAACCGGGATTTCATTTCATTCAATTGTTGCGCTTTAACCAACGACAAAGCGGTTTGTCGTTGTTGCTCTTTCCATTGGGAAATATCACTGACAATACAAAGAAAGTGCTTGAATTCATTGCGCTCATTTCTTACGAGGATACTTTTGACCTGGGCAAAAAAGGCGGAATCCATTGACTTCCTTATCTCACACTCGATTCGATTTAATTTTCCCGATTCAATTACCTGGGCCAGGTACTTGATAAAATTTTCCTGATGAGCAGGGCCATGAAGAAAAGATGAAAAGGCTTTCCCGACAATCAAGTCGGAGTGCAGCCCCATTTGTTCACATCCGCGTTCATTGACCCTTTCGATGACACCATCTTTATCAAGCAGAAAATAACCAGTAGGAGAAATTTCAAACAATTCAGAATATTCTTTTATCGCGGCTGTTAAACTTTCTTGCGTGGCAAGAAGTTCTTCGTTTTGGATTTTCAATTCGATCTCATAAACCGTTAATTCATGCAAGGATCGTTCTTCTTCCGGATTGATCAGGGTAAGTTTATTGCTGATTACTTTTAAATCCTTGTTGGGCGGTATGACATAAATATAATTGGGATTTACTGACAACCCTTCGCGCACATCACGCACCTTCATGCGGGTATGTAGTGCAAGTAACTGGGGAAACTTGCTGGTATGGCCAGGGCCTGCATGCTGGACAATGATAAATGACATACCATTGTAAGCTGGGATATTGTCGAATAGGATATTCAGTAATTTTAACTGGCGGGAACGTGTACCTTTGCCGATAGGACGGGAATCTTCCTTTCCTTCCAGGGAGGAAGATTTTTTTAATGACACCTTCTTTCGCTTAACGTCCTGCTTTTTTGATTTGACTTTTTTCACTTAAAGGCGTGTGGGCAACGTCAACACCGGGCTGACGTTGAAATTCTTTGGGTTTATCTGGCCAGGCGTTCCAGTTTCCGGCTTTCCAACAGACGAATCCCATGGTCTGTCAATTCGATCATTCCCTCGTCTTTGAAATCAGCCAATGTTCTATTAAGCGTTTCGGTGGCCGTGCCGACCATGCCGGAAATGTCCCTTCGGCTGAGGGTTATCGGCTCTTTCTCTTTTTCAAGACTCGATGAGTTTCCGATTCTCAGCAGTGTGCCCGCCACGCGCTGCCGCACCGACTGATAGGCCATATTCGGCAAACGGGTCTCTGTTTCAAAAACACTGTTGGACAAAAGTTTGATAAACTTTCTTGCAATTCCCTTGTTTGAGAAAATCAATTTAATAAAATCATCCTTGGGAATAAGGAATATTTCCGAATCGATCATGGCGATTGCAGTTTCGTGAAAGGGTGTGTCTTCAAGCATGGGAACGTAACCGACAAAATCGCCTTGCTTGTAAATACCCGTGATCAGTTCTTTACCTTCCGAGGATGTACTATAGGTTTTTATCTCCCCTTTTTGAATAAAGTATACATCTTTCGGATGCTCACCTTCCATGTAGAGAATATCCTTCTTCTTAACAATTCGTTTATCAAGCGAAGTTGAAATTTTTTCAAAAACTTCCTGTTCCCTTGTCTGGTTAAGAAGTCTTCGATATCCCGGATATCGTTTCCGAAAGAGGCTTTCAGCAGGCTATGCCTTTTCAAT
>JAYWDP010000465.1:0-9337 GCA_043779775.1 Cyclobacteriaceae bacterium | reverse complement strand
TGTTCCACCAACTGCCCGACTTCTCAGTGATTGAAGCCGATAAAATGCTGAATGCTGGACACTCATACGAAATCGCTACACTGCTTACCAAGGAATATTCCTGGTGGTTTGGTGTGGATGGAACAAAAGGAAAACCAGTGTTTGGAAAGAGAGCGATCCGCGAAACTCTTCACAACACCATCGCTGGCATAAAATCAGAAACAGCAAGCTCCCTCGGCAACAAGCCAACATTGGTAGGCGAGTTTGGAATCCCTTTTGACCTTGCGGAGAAAAGAGCCTACAAAACTGGCGACTATTCCGATCAGGAAGCAGGCCTGGACCGATGCTTTCGAGCCCTCGAATCAAATAAGCTAAGCTATACTTTGTGGAACTACACAGCTGACAACAATAACGCCCATGGTGACCAGTGGAATGGTGAGGACCTTTCCATTTTCAGCAAGACGCAACAAACCAATAGCAAAGACATTAACTCGGGTGGCCGTGCGTTGAAGGCAGCACTTCGGCCCTACCCTTACAAAATTGCAGGCGAACCCATTGAATATTTCTTTGATATGGAGGCTAAAGAGTTCTACCTGAAATTCAAGGCAGACAATTCAATTCCGGCTCCAACCGAAATCTTTATTCCTGAATTCCATTTTGGGAAAGGTTTTGAGGTACTTCATTCCCCAGGTGAGTTGGCATTTGACCGTGATAATGACTTACTGTTATTTTATGCTGAAAGTGAGGGCGAACAAATTGTTGTTGTGCGGGGGAAAAATTGAAATTTGGCAGGCAACATAATTTCAGGTTTCTAATTTCAGATTTCAGATTTCTAATATTAAATCCTTCCCTACCGGCTGGCTTTGAAATACGCACACACTTTCTTCATCACACATTCAGGGCATTTCGGATTCGTAGGCCGGCACGTCTCTCTTCCCAAAAATGAAATCGCCATCCCTGCCTCGCCCCAGTCTTTAGGCGCCAGCACCTCCATCATCTGCTTTTCCAGTTTCTTGGGATCTGTCCCAGTTGCAAGGCCCAGGCGCGGTGCTACCCTCACCACATGAAGGTCCACGATAATTCCTTCAGCTTTCATTCCGGCTTCGCGCATGATCACGTTGGCCGACTTCCTCCCGATGCCAGGTAATGCGGTCAACGTCTCTAATGTTGTCGGAATATTCTTGTCTTCCTTTATAGTATTTGCAAGTTCCTGCAGCCACTTCGTCTTGTTCCTGAAATTGCGGACCTTACTAATGAGGAGGTAAAGCGATTCAGCATTTGATTTCGATAGCGCTTTCATATCAGGGAACACTTTGAAAAAATCAGGTGCTAATTTATTGATGTGCCGATCTGAGTCCTGAGCGGAAAGGACCACCATCACGATGAGTTCGTAATTATTGCTGTATTCCAAAGGATGTTTTTTGCCTTTGTACTTTTTGATCAGAGGCTGTAATTCCTTTTGCCAATTAATCTTTGTCATGAGAGTTGAAATTAAGGTGCATCACTTTAACCCAGGTATTCTTTCCTCCATTTCTCTCTGCTTAAATCATGATTCTTAATCGGCAATTCCCGGATACGAATGCCAGTAAGATTGAATATGGCATTGGTCAGGGCCGGCGCTACCAGCGGTGTGCTCGGCTCCCCGCCGCCTCCGGGCCAGTGGCCGCTGTTAATGACGAAGGTATCGATCTGTGGTGCCTGGTGAAAGCGCAACACACGATAGTCATGAAAATTACTTTGCTCTGCCGCACCGTCCTTTATCGTAATCTCTCCAGTCAACGCAGCGGATAATCCATAAATGATCCCGCTCTCCATTTGGGCGATAAATCCGTTCGGGTGAACGGCCAGCCCGGGATCAACGGCACACACGACCCGGTGAACATGCAGTTCACCGTCGTCCATTACTTCCACGTCAATAACTTCTGCAGCATACGTGCCAAAGGATTTATGGACCGCTATGCCCCGGCCCCAATTCGCCGGCATGGCAGCACCCCAGTTCCCTTTTTCTGCCGCCATATCAAGCACTTTCAGAAACCGCGGATCCTTAGTCAGCAGGGCTCGCCTGAACTGGTACGGATCTTTGCCACTTGCCAGGGCCAGCTCATCGATGAATGATTCAATGAAAAATCCGTGCATGGAATGGTCCACACTGCGCCAGCTGCCCCAGGGCACGTGGGTTTTGCTCTCCGTATAATGAATAAGCTGGCTGGCGACGTTGTAATAAAAATCCGGAGCTTCCGGAGGATGATGCTTGAACAGGAATTGATGAGTCAGCGCGATGGGTTGTCCATCTTTATTGAGTCCGGCTTTCATGCGGCTGATGTTTGCCTCCCGGTACATATCGTGACGCATGTCTTCTTCGCGTGTCCAGATAAGCTTGACCGGAAAGTTTACTTCTTTGGCAATGAGCGCGGCCTGCTTGGCTACGTCGGTTTCCGCGCGCCTGCCAAAGCCGCCACCCAGGAGTTGGTTGTGCATAGTCACATTCTCCGCATCCATGTCCAGCACTTCGGCAACGTCGCTTGCAAAGCCAAGTGGGTTTTGACTGCCCGCCCAGAGTTCACATTTACCGTCGTGAATCCAAGCGGTGCAATTCATTGGCTCCATGGTAGCATGGGCCAGGTAGGGAATGCGGTATTCCGCTTCAATGATTTTCTCTGCCCCAGTCATGTCCTTGTCGGGGTCTCCCGACTTGAAGTGAGTCTTCATTTCACCGTCAGCAACGGCGGCATCCAGGTCGCGAAGGTATTGCGCAAAGATGTCCTCCTGGTTCACGGCATCGTTCGCACCCTTCTCGAATGTGACGGGCAACTGATCCATTGCTTCCTTCGCCTGCCAGAAGCCGTCGGCGACGACTGCCACCGCAGTGCCCAGGTTGATGACTTTGATCACACCGGGTAAACTTTCTATTGCCTTTGAATCTATCGATAGGACCTTGCCTCCAAATACCGGAGATGATTTTACTGTAGCATACTTCATGCCGGGCATGGATACATCAATGCCGAAACCGGCGGAACCATTCACCTTGGAAGGAATGTCAAACCGCATAGGCGATGTGCCCATGATAGAGAATTCACTTTCAGATTTGAGGCGGGGTTTAAGTTGTGTTGACATCTTCGCCGCTTCAGGTGCGAGTTCAGCAAAGGATGCAGAACGATTGCTTGCGAGGTGACTGACAAAACTTTTCTTGACTGTCAATTCTCCTGCCGGCACCTTCCACTTTTTAGCGGCAACGTGTAAAAACACTTCCCTTGCGGCTGCACCTGCCACTCGCATGGCATGCATTCCTGTAAATCGCACGGAGGCACTTCCTACCGTCAATTGGATGCTCATCTTCTTGACGGCAGTAAGAAGTACACCATTGACCGTATCGATGAGAAATTTGGGGAAGTTGGCTTCACCGGCCAGGAAGCCTTTGGCCAGGGCGTAGTTGGCATATTCTTTATGTGCGGGGGCTTCTTGAAAGCGGACCAAAGACCAGTCGGCATCGAGTTCATCGGCCACCATCATGGCGAGGGTCGTGTGGATACCTTGTCCCATTTCGGCGTGGGGGATAATGACGGTAAGAATATTGTCAGCGCCGATCTTCAGCCAGATATTCATGACCGTGTCCCCTTTACCCGCAATCAGGCCGGTCACTTTGGATGCACGGTTGCCCGGACGTATGGCGATACCGACAATAACGGCTCCGCCTGCCAGAACACCGGTGGTGATGAAGGCACGTCTGGTCCATTTGTTCATAACATCAACATTTTTGGGTTATCGATTGGGTGATAAATCAAGGTAGTGCTAATTTGAAAATTATTCAATCTGTCCCGATTAAAAATCGGGATGAGAATGTGAAATACGTGGCAAAGCGCAAAGGCCTCCAAAATCCAAACCTATAATCCCGGAGAAAGCCTCGAAGAAAACTGAGCATTATTGTATCTTTACAACATGTCACAAAAGGAGTCACCTGTCTTCAACAAGCGGATTTTTTGGGATGTGGTATTTGAAAATATCAACTACGACACCAAAGCCAACTTTGTGATCGAACGGGTTTTTGAGCGTGGCGATGTGGAAGATATCCGCAATTGCCGCCGGTATTATGGTGATGAAAAAGTGACCGAAGCATTGCTCAATGCCAAATTCTTGCCGGAAACTTCTATGTATTTGGCCAGTGCGGTGATTAACAGGCCGTTAAAGGACTTTAGATGCTACACCTTAAGACAGTTGAACCCAACTCTTTTTCCGTATTAAATCAACTAATGAAAATACCTGACTTACAGGGATTTTCATTAGTGGGCGGTACGGCACTGTCTCTTTTATATGGTCATCGGAAGTCGGTTGATTTGGATTTATTTTCAAACAAACCCTTTGAGAATGAGGAAATCATTAACATACTCAAAAAAGAATTCAAGTCGTCATTCGATAACAGAACATCAACCCCCCGATTTGGTATTTTTTGTTTTGTGAATGAAGTGAAAGTTGATTTGGTCAGGCATCCCCACCCTTTGATAAGGCCTGAACAAAATAGAGATGGTATCAGGATGTTTTCAACTGAAGATATTATCGCCATGAAAGTGCAGGCTGTTTTAGGCAGGGGAAGAAAGAAAGACTTTTGGGATATCGCTGAACTGCTTAACCACTTTACAGTAGCTGATTTTATAAAATTCCACAAAGAGAAATTCACTACACAAAACCTCCTGATCACCGTGCCCCAGGCCATCACTTATTTTGCTGATGCCGAAGAGAGTGAGGACCCCATCAGCCTTAAAGGCCAAACCTGGGAAGGCGTGCAGCAAGCTATCAACGCAAAAGTCAGAGAGTATTTAAGGTAGCCATTTGGTCCTGATGAGAATCGGATGAAAATGTAATACATGACGTGGCCCATTTTCTAGTCGTAACATTTTCAATTGCTCCCTTCTTAATAATAAGACCAGGTTTTAAATGATAAGTCTGGCTTCCCTACCGGTAATTATTTTATATTTGACTAATGCCCTCCATCCTACCCGGCTACGAATACGATATATTCATCAGCTATCGTCACAACGATAACCGTTCAGGTTGGGTATCAGAATTTGTCAAAGCCTTACAAGAGGAACTGGCCGCCAGTATTAAGGAGCCTGTTTCGGTCTATTTCGATGTCAACCCTCACGATGGCCTGCTTGAGACCCATAGCGTGGACAAAAGCCTCGAAGGGAAGCTGAGGTCCCTGATCTTTATCCCGGTACTTTCCCAGACCTACTGTGACGCTAAAAGCTTTGCCTGGCAGCATGAATTCTGTGCTTTCAATGAGATGGCGGGAAAAGATCCTTTCGGACGAGACATCAAATTAAAGGGCGGTAACGTCGCCAGCCGTATCCTGCCAGTCAGAATTCACGACCTCGAGGACGAAGACAAAAATCTTTTGCAAAATGAATTAAACAGCCCCTTGCGGGCCGTTGACTTTATCTATCGTTCGCCTGGCGTGGCGCGCCCCCTCCTGCGCAACGAAGAAGATGCCAAGGGAAACCTGGATCACACCTACTTCCGGGACCAGATGAACAAAGTGGTCCGTGCCATCAAGGATTTGATTATCGCCATGCAAGCGCCAAATACTGTTGTTGTTCAATCCACCCCTGGATCCACCCCTGACTTGCCCTCGCAGACCAGGAAAAAAATTGCCATCATCGCCATCGCCCTCATGGTGGTTGGCATTGGGTCATTCACTGCCTTTTATTTTGGCGGAGTCGGAAAGGAACTTGCTGTTGCTCCAGACAAGTCGATTGCCGTGTTGCCTTTTGAAAACATGAACAAGGATCCGGAACAAGATTATTTCAGCAACGGCATTGCTGAGGATATTTTGAATAACCTGGTGAAAATTTCGGATCTGAAAGTCAAGTCCCGCACTTCTACCCTCCAATACAAGGGCACCCTGAAGACCATTCAGGAAATCGGCAAAGAACTCTCGGTGGGCAATGTTTTGGAGGGAAGCGTACGCAAGGTGGGTGACAAAGTTCGCATCGTGGTGCAGTTGATCGACGCCAGAAACGATGTACACCTTTGGAGTGAAACTTACGACCGCGATCTCAAAGATATTCTCGCCGTGCAAAGTGAAATTGCAATGAAGATTGCGCGTGCGCTGGAAGTCAGGCTTACCTCTAGTGAAAAGCAGAACATTCAAAAGGAAGCGTCCCAAAATGCAACGGCCTATGACTATTTTTTAAAAGCCAAAGAAGGAAGAGGGCTAACCAGATTTGATGAGCGCAATACAGAGGTTGCGCTGAAATTGGTCAACAAGGCATTGCAACTGGATCCGGAGTTTGCCAGGGCCTATGCGCTGAAAGCACGGTTGTGGTTTGATATGGGATTTTTTGGCATCAGCTAGAAAATCTGGCAGGATTCTGCAATATTTTATTCGTCGAAGGCCACCGCGGTGGATCCTTCTTTGCCGGATGGATATTTGGTGATGGGCGATGTAAGCAGGTACCTCGGTAAATTGGACGCCTCTGGTCAGTATTTCCGGAAAGCCTATGAATTGGCGCCCAATGATCCGCAAGTGCTGGGCGGTTATGGTTATCAATTATTGCGGGAAAATGACGAGCGAGGAGCAGACATGGTACTTGGTTCTATTGAGAACCAATACTCGATGAAGGATCCCCAGTATTTCATGGCCCTGGGAGACGTCTACTATTTCTCGAATGACCGAGCCATGCAGGAGCAAATGTTCAAGCAGTCCAAGGATTTAAATCCTGGTGCCGTAGATCCATACTTGAATCTCGCTTTTATATATGAAATATCAGACCAAGCCGAGAAGGTTCTGACGGAATTGAAATCAGCGGAGCGAATTAATCCAAATTCCTCGTTGGTTATGGACAACATGGCCTGGTGGTATTTCCATCACGAAGACTATGCATCCGCAATCAAATATTGGAGTCGGTACCCTGAGTTGGAAGCTTCGTTTGATGACAAATCACAAACCGTTCCCTTCCGCCATCGCCTGGCCATGGCCTATAACCGGATAGGGAAAGTAAAGGAAGGTGAATTGTTGCTCAAGGAGGATTTGAAAATTCGGGAGGATTTGATCAGTGGAAAAAGAAGTATGGGTTCCTGGGGAAATTTTGGTTCGGTGTACTATGACATGGCAGTTGACTACGCGCAGATGAAAAATAACAGCAAAGCGGTCCAATGTCTCGACAGCGCGCAGCACTACCGTTATTACTGGCCTTCTGGTTACGGAAAGGACCCTGCTTTTGTAGAATTGAAAAGTCGAACTGACTTTGTGGAGGTGGTAGCCAAAGTGGATAAGTTTAACGCGTTCCGGAGAATGGCCTTCAGCAACGCGATCAATCGAACCAAGGCAAGCAAGGAGTTAAAGGACCGGAATCGTTAGTAGAGTGAGCTAAGCAGTTTTATCAAGACGGCTTAATTCCGTCAGTAAAGTCTGGAAGGCAAATTAAATTGTCTTGGAGAGACGCAGATTCAAAAATTATAACAAACGGAATGACTCTGCACTACTTCGTCATATGAATTTCATCAATGATCTCACCCCTTAAATTGATCTGACGCAAGGTCAGTTTTTTTTCTTCCGTTTCAATCATTGTGAACGAGTGCACGTCTGAAATAAGCTTTACCGTAAAGGGCACCCAATTCTCCTTGGTTTCCTTTTTCCAGGTCTCGGGCTTGTTGCTGAGGTCCGTATCATAAAGTCCTGCGCCGCCAGCTCCGGTAATAATGTATATGATCCCGTCGGCCTTCGTATTTGTGACGCCATCAAATTTTTGATCCAGTGTAATCACACCATTCACGCTGCCTCCTAGTGAAATAACATACTGGTCGCCCTTCTCATTCATCTGGGGTGCAAATTTGAGCGGCCTGGTTCGCTGGTAGTTGTGGACGTGGCCGTTCAATACCATATCCACGCCCAATGGTTCCATCACATGTGATAAGAGTCGCATGAGCTGAAATTCGTCATGTGTTTTGCTGGAATTAAATCCTGGCTCATGAAAGGCTACGATTTTCCAATCAGCCGTACTGGACGTGATGTCTTGTTTCATCCATTCTATCAATTGGTTATCCACCGGGTTCACATAACTGTTGGCATCGAGACAAGTAATATGGACATTGCCGTAGTCGAATGAATAATTGGCGGCCCCGGGGAAGCGTCCACCTGTCGCTGACTGGAACGCCTTCACTAACTCAGATTTGCCTGTGGCTTCCAGACGGCTTTCTGTAAGGGGTCCATTCAAGGGTAGATCAAAGTAATAGAAGTAAGCAAGGCCGCCTGGATTTTTGTCAAGATTCGAACCGTAGATATCATGGTTACCAAGCATCGAATAAAAGGGTATAGATTTCATCATCGACGCACCTTTTGCCTGTGAAGTTTCAGTTCCATTATAAATAGGAAAGAACCGGGCCTGGTATTCAATCACCAGACCTTTATTATAGACAATGTCACCGGGAATCAATACAAACTGAGGTTTTTGCAGAGAAACCTGGTAGGCGATAGCTTTTTGCTGCGGTGATGCGACGCCGCAGTCTCCAAATACCGCAAAACGCGTTGTCTTCATTTTTGTCCGCGTTACAAAAGAAGCGGATATGATAATATCATTTCCTTTTTTCACCCGGTAGGCATATTCAGTGTCAAACTTTAGACCCGTCAGTGTGGCCCTGTATAGGATTGTTGTTTGGCCTCCGATTTTTAGCTGCACCGATGAAACTTTTGCATTTGAAATTTTCTGGGCGTTCTCTAATAAACCCATCGCAAACTCAACCTGGAAAGTTGCGGGAATACTATCGGTATGCCAGATCAAAACCTTCTGCTCCCTGGAAAGCGTGGATGCATTCCCGGGCTGGACGTAGGGTGAAACCAGTATCTCCTGCGCGGCTCCGGTGAGTGTGCCGCACAAAAGACAAGTGAACAAGAAGCGTTTCATTGTATGTACATCCTCTTTCATGGGTAAATCATTTTATGTTGGCTTTACGAATGCAAATTAACAAACAAAATTAGTTGTAAAATATTCTGGAAAACAGGCCTAAAATTAGCCTGGCAGGTTTCTGACAAGGCACGATCGCCTACGATAAATGAAATTCCTATATTTGACTAATGTCCTCCATCCTGCCCGGCTTCGAATACGACATCCGATAATCTTGATGGCTGAGTAAATGAGTTTGTTCAGAATCGGACAAATGGAATTCGCCAATACGATCCTTAGAATGAAAGGAGCACCCGCTTTGCTTGAGCAAATGGGAAAGGGTATTTAAAAAAGGCCGGGGCTGTTGTAAACCCCGACCATCCATTTCAAACAATAATTATCCTTTCTTTTCCTTCCCTGTAAATTCTCGAAAAAATCTTATTTTACCGTTAACGATTTGAAAGGCTCCATGGTAATTAAAC
>JAYWDP010000464.1:0-22675 GCA_043779775.1 Cyclobacteriaceae bacterium | reverse complement strand
AATATTTCAGCATGGGCCTGGGGCGCAGTCAATTCAATGCGACGCTTTCGGTGACTGTCAACGGAGCGAGAGGAGATGCTTATTCAGCCATGGGGGATGGAGCCGTCAATGCAATATTGGCAGACATTGATTTGTTGTATCCGGACAAGATACTCAGTTTCCCCGGACTAGGCACACAGTTCATCAGGAAGGATATAGCCACCAACAAAAACATTTATATTCTCCACGATTGGACCAAGACCGAATATATCAAGGGGGGTTATTCATATCCTTTGGCGGGTGCAAACAATGCAGACCGGAATGCCATCGGCCTGCCTGTAAACGGAAAGTTATTCTTTGCTGGTGAAGCTACCGACGTGAGTGGCCAGGCAGGAATGGTAAACGGAGCACTTGCCTCTGCGGAGCGCGCAGCGCAGAATGTTATCGATTCTATTTTAAATCCGTAAGCGTTTCAATTCCTCTTTTAGATAGTTCAAAAGCAAGGGACTTGGCTCCCTGAAAATGAATTCCATCGATCCCCAGCGCCCGGGCAACTTCAATATTTTTCAGGTTATCGTCAATGAATAGCGCCTCTCCCGGTGTCACGGTGTATCGATCCAGCAGGATTCTATAAAATTCCGGAAATGGTTTTCGGGTTTTCTCCACGCCGCTCACTACGATGCCCTCAAACCAATGAAGGAAATCAAATTTCTTTAAAGCCCAGGGAAATGTTTCTGCAGACCAGTTGGTAAGGGCATAAAGGCGATGATAATTTGTTTCTTTGATGGATCTTAATATTTCAACCGTGCCGTGAATGGGTCCCTGAATCGTCTCTTCCCACCGGCCGTACCAGGCGCGTATCGCCACTTCGTGATCCGGAAATTGTTTTATCAGTACTTCCGTAGCTTCTTCAAAGGAACGGCCGGCATCCTGCTGTTCATTCCATTCCGGCGTACAGATGTTTTCAAGAAACCAGGTAATCTCTTCTTCGGTCTTAAAAACTTTCTGATAAAGATATCGCGGGTTCCAATCAATGAGGACACCCCCCAGATCAAAAATGATGGTATTGATCATGGTGAAATTATTCTTTTGCAAACGCCCACTTTAAAAAATGAGGCATGGCCTCTGCCCATGTTTCCTGGTTATGTTTGCCATCTTTGATCTCCAGGTATTGAATGTCATGAAAGGGGCGATAGCCTTTTCGGGTGAGTTCGGTGATCAGGTCCATGGTATCATCAATGGAGTCGATGACACCATTTTTATTCCGGTCGCCCAGTTCATCCAATGTTCCTGTCTGAAACCAGAATTTCATACCGGGTTTAAATTTGCCACGGCGCACCTGCAAGTGCATGAGCCGGTCGCGGTAATCGGAATAAAAGAAGCTGCCGGAGTCTCGCTTCCGCCACCAGAAAGATCCACTGAAGATGCCGGTTTTGCCAAAAAATTCCGGATGATTCCAAACAATATCCATGGCAGAAAGTCCGCCTAGCGAATAGCCGGCCATGGCACGCTCCGTAGCCCTGGGACTAATTGGCAATTTATAGGTCAGGTAGGGAATCAGTTCTTTTATGATGTAATCGGAATACGCCTTTGCCATTTTACCGCGCCCAAAATAATCCGGGCGGGAGGCAAGTCCGTATTCCTGCATGCGGTCGGCTGCAGGTACTCCCACAATGATGATCTCCGGAATGGCCTTCGCAACCACTAAACGCTCAACGGTCTCTTTAACTTTTACAGCCTCGCTGTCCTGTCCGTCATTGAGCAGCAAAAGCGGGTACTGCTTCTCGTGGTCTATTTCCGGCGGAGTCATGATTTCCACCTCTACATCCCGTAACAATAGTTTTGTGTAGATATTTTTTAGTTTTTCGGAATCATAGGCGTAAGCGGGCCTGGTAAGAACCGGCAAATTGACAGGTTTTTTAATGTCTTTCATCCTTAGAGGTTGCAAAAATAGAACAACGGAGGTTAACTTACCTGATGGAAAAGAATAATGATGTTAATGTCTTTGGGGCAAAAGCCCGTAATCATCAATTGACTTATTGCCACGGCCTTAAGGCCGTGGCAATAAGTCGAGAACTATCTGGACTTTAGTCCAAACAATTCTCAACTTGAACCATACGTCATTTCAGCAAGGCAAATATGTACGAACACTATCACCGCTGGTATTCCCCCAGTCTCAGCCGCGATATGGAAGTGCTTTCTTTTGGCACTCGTGGGTACCCTATCATGTTATTTCCCACGTCGATGGGGCATTTCAATGAGAATAAAGATTTCAAGATTATTCACAGCGTGGCATGGTTCATTGAGGAAGGCCTTGTAAAAATTTATTGCCCTGATGGCATTGATGCGCTTAGCTGGTACAACAAAGGGATTCATCCGGCCCAGCGCGTTAGCAACCATGTTTGGTATGACCAGTTTTTACTTAAAGAACTGGTACCGTTGATGCAGCGGGAAACGGGGGTGTATCGTATTGCAACTGCGGGATGCAGTTTCGGAGGATATCACGCCACCAACTTTGCCTTCCGACATCCCGAAGTGGTAAAATATGTTTTCAACATGGGGGCAGCATTTGACATCAAAGACCAGATGGATGGTTATTACGATGAGAATGTATACTTCAACAATCCACCGGATTTTATTCCTAATGCCCAGAACCCTTACTTCAATGATATGCTTGTGGTACTCGGTACTGGCACGCACGACATGTGTTGGGATGCGAATGAAAAGATGGCTACGATTCTCCGAAACAAAGGCATCAACCATTGGCTGGATGTTCGTAACGGTGCGCCGCACGACTGGCCTGCCTGGAGAGAAATGTTTCCGCATTACCTTTCTTTGATCCGATAATCTTTGGCGAAGTTCAATTATATTATTTCATGTCTGTTATCCTGTTGTTTATTTAGTTCCGCGGGATATTCACAGATCAATAAGCGAGAAGAAGTTCTGATCGGAGGGATCCGTCAATGGATTGAAGTCAAAGGAAGTCGTGAAGACAATCCGGTTTTACTTTTTCTTCACGGAGGGCCGGGTAATTCAGTCATGCGAACTGCCGACAAGTTTACGGGTGAATTGCAAAAAAAATTTGTGGTGGTTCAATGGGACCAACGCGAAAGCGGGAAAACGGCCAGCCTAAATCATTCCGACAGTGAGTTGACAGTTGCTCTGATGGTGGATGACGCCGTCGAAATGATCAACTATTTGCGGGCGCGGTTTAAACAAGATAAGATTTTTGTGATGGGCCATTCCTGGGGCGGCTTTCTTACATTGGAAGTGGCGACGGGTCATCCGGAAATCGTGAAAGCCTGCATTGCGGTTTGCCCCATGATAGACCAATGGGAGAGTGAGCGGCGCTCCCTCGAATGGATGAAGCGCCATGCCCAGGAAATCCATCAACAGGAAGCCCTTGACAAATTGACTACGATTAAAATCCCTTTTGAGAACCCAGAGCAGTTGTATTACCATCGAAGGTGGCTGGCAATTTATTCAGGGAGAACCCCGCCCTCCCGATCTTTTGTGATGGCGTGGGGAAAAGTATGGTTTCCGCTTTATTCTGAAGCAGCTGGAATTAATCTTTTTCTAACATCACCGGAAATCAAGTGCCCGGTTTACTTCTTCGTGGGAAGTAACGATCGTCAAACGGATTCCAAAATAACGGAAGAATACTTTAAAGTCTTAAAAGCTGAAAAAAAGGAGTTATTTTGGTTTACAAATTCAGGACATAACCTTAACCTTACGGAGCCGAAGAAAATGCAGGAGATGACTATCGCGGTTTTCACATCAAAAAATTAAGGATCAACATGAAAAAAATTGGAATCTTACACGGCATGGAGCGCTCCTTCCCGGAAGCATTTGTTGCACGGGTTAATAAAATGGGGCTTAAAAATATTTCGGCAGAACCCGTGAGGGTGGATGTCGTTGCACAAGGTGCGTCAGACGAATATGTGGTGATCATTGACCGGATTTCTCAAGATGTTCCCTTCTACAGGGCTTTCCTGAAAAACGCTGCCAGTACAGGAACGACTGTTCTCAACAATCCGTTCTGGTGGAGCGCTGATGAAAAGTTTTTTAACAATGCATTGGCGTTGAAGGCGGGTGTCCCGGTACCCAAGACGGTGTTACTCCCTTCTCATGAAAAACCCACCGACACCCTAGATGCCTCATTCAGTAACCTTAAATTCCCTCTGAGCTGGGAAAAGATTTTTGAATATATCGGTTGGCCTGCTTACATGAAGCCTCATTCAGGAGGCGGATGGAAAAGTGTCTATAAACTTCGCGGTCCGGACGAACTATTCGAAGCGTATCGCCAGACCGGACAGTTGGTAATGATGCTGCAGGAGGAAATTGTTTTTGAAGACTATTTCCGCTGTTATTGTCTGGGACAAAAATATATTCGCATCATGCAATACGAACCCCGCAATCCACATCACTTGCGTTACGTTGTGGAGAAAGGCCCGGCATCTGAAAAATTGCTGAAGAAAGTGCATGATTATGTTTTGAAACTAAATCAGGTGCTGGGATACGATTTTAATACTGTAGAGATGGCTGTAAGAGATGGGGTTCCTTATGCCATCGACTTTTGTAATCCGGCCCCCGACGCAGATGTTGCCTCGGTAGGTCAGGAAAATTTTGAATGGGTCGTTGAGCATGCGGCAAAGATGGCCGTGGATCGCGCGCAGGCTAACAAACGGGGGCAAGACAATCTGACCTGGGGAACTTTTGTTTCTGATGGGGTCTCGGTTTTTTTAAAGGGGAATGGGGGCAAAACGAAATCACCAGCAGATAAGGTGGCCTCCAAAACCAAAATCACTAAAAAATAATTGTTAACCCTCTTAAGGGAGAGTGATAGAAGTGAGGACATGGAAAAATTCACATTAGGCGTAGAGGAAGAGTATATGGTGATTGACCCCTTGTCACGGGAGTTAAAATCGCATGAACATAAAATTGTTGAAATCGCTGAGCTGACGCACAACGACAATGTAAAAGCAGAAATGCACCAGGCGGTAGTAGAGGTGGGCACCAGTATTTGTAAGGATATTCATCAGGCGCAGGAGGAAATTTCCAGACTTCGAAGATCGGTATCAGATATTGCTCAAAGCATCGGCTTGAGAATCGGTGCTTCGGGAACGCATCCCTTTTCGCTTTGGACCCAACAATTGATCACACCCAATCCACGGTACGATGCCATTGTCAATGAAATGCAGGAGGCAGCACGATCCAATCTGATTTTTGGTTTGCATGTGCACGTAGGCCTGTCCGACAAAAATATGGCCATTCACATCATGAATACAGCGCGATATTTTTTGCCACACGTTTACGCCCTGTCGTGCAATTCACCCTTTTGGGAAGCCCGCAACACAGGGTTTATGTCGTTCCGCACCAAAGTATTTGATAAATTTCCGCGCACGGGAATCCCGGATCATTTTGACAACTGGGATGATTATAAAAATTATGTCAATGTATTGATCAAAACAGGCTGTATTGATAATGCCAAAAAAATCTGGTGGGATGTTCGTGTCCATCCATTTTTTGATACCATTGAATTCCGCATCTGCGATGTGCCGATGCGTGTAGAGGAGTCCATCGCGATAGCTGCTCTTTTTCAGGCCATCGTCGCCAAGCTATACAAGCTGCGCATGCAAAACATGAGCTTCATTATGTATAAAAGAGCACTGATCAACGAAAATAAATGGAGGGCTTCCCGCTATGGCATTGATGGTAAGATGATTGACTTTGGAAAGGAGTGTGAGGTGGAAACACGGCATTTGATTTACGAACTTCTTGATTTTGTTGACGACGTTGTCGATGATCTCGGAAGCCGCTCGGCACTCAGTAACATCGAAAGGATTCTAAAAGAAGGTACAGGGGCCGACCGCCAGTTGGCAGTTTTTAGTAGAACCGGCAGCCTGGATAAAGTAGTCGATTACATTGTTGAGGAGACATTAAAAGACTGTTAACAAAAGGCATAGTACCTTTGTCACTCAACCCGGAAGTATCTTGAAGCAACCAGAAACCATACGCCTGGCAATCCTCGATATGTATGAGGGCATGCCCAACGAAGGCATGCGGGGTATCAGGCAAATCATCGAGGAATTTATTGTCGACTCTCACCTTTTGGTTCATGTCGACATTTTCGATGTGCGTCTGAAGGCGGAAGTCCCGGGGCCTGACTATGATGTTTACATTTCAAGCGGTGGTCCCGGAAGTCCCCTGGACAGTGCGGACTCTTTATGGGAACGGCGATACTTTGGACTCATGGAGTCAATCAAGAGTTTCAATGTTGAGCACCCAAATCAGAAAAAACATGTCTTCCTTATTTGCCATTCGTTTCAGATTTTCTGCCGTTATTATGGTTATGGCATTGTCTCGAAGAGAAAGAGTACATCGTTTGGAGTAATGTCCGGAAATAAGACTGAGACGGGCCATCATGATCCGTTGCTCAGATCCCTCGGGGATCCATTTTGGGTGGTTGACTCACGGGATTATCAGCTTACGCAGCCTGATAATGAGAAAATAGAAATGGGTGGTGGATCCATTCTGGCGATTGAAAAATTTCGACCGCACATTGATCTCGAGCGGGCGGTGATGTGTATTCGGTTTGATGATGCCTTTTTTGGCACCCAGTTTCATCCGGAAGCTGATGCTGTCGGGATGAGGATGTACCTTCTTCGTGATGACAAGAAGGAACTTGTCATTGAGAAAGTTGGCGAAAAAAAATATTGGGAGATGCTCGAACATCTGAATGATCCCGACAAGATCATGCTCACCTACAATGCCATTATCCCCCGTTTTCTGATGATTGCATTGCAACATAAGTTTTCTTCTGTTTCGTTATGATCCCGTCAATTCGCAAGGAGTACAATCAACAATTTTCGAATGAGAAGTATGGGCGGTTTCTGAAAGACTTGAATGAGATCTATCACCACACCATTACGTTTCGGGTCGCCGAGACGCCGGTGTTTGTTGACCGTCATTTTAAAGGTAAGCTTCTAAAAGCCTCCGATGAGATAATTGACTTTCTGGTGAGAAAGGACTTGAAGAAGCTGACAGACGCTGCCATTCCACCCAATGTATTGGTCCCCAACGAAACGGACCACACCCTTTTCCTTGCCCTGGACTTTGCTGTGGTAATGGAAGGAGGCGAGCTGGAGCCCAGGTTGATCGAGTTACAGGGCTTTCCATCACTATATGGCTGGCAAGAGGTGCTGTCTCAAAAATACCGTGATCATTTTATGGTGCCCCGTGATTTGCAAAGCCACTTTGGACTTAATTCCGAATCGTATCGAAACAAGTTGAAGAGCGTTTTATTGAACGGACATCTACCTGAAAACGTAGTGCTGCTGGAAATTGAACCCATGAGGCAGAACACGGCCATTGATTTTTTGGCGACCCAATCGTTTACAGGGATCGAGCCAGTGCATCTTGGCGACGTAACACGTGAAGGGAGAAAGCTTTTCTATCAAAAAGAAGGAAAAAAGACAGAGATTCACAGAATTTATAACAGAGTGATTTTTGACGAGCTGGTAACACGCACAGATCTCAAGTTGGCCTTTAACCTGACCGAAGAGGTTGACGTTGAATGGGCCGGTCATCCAAACTGGTTTTTCAGGATCAGTAAATACCTGATGCCCTTTATCAAGAGTCAGTATATTCCCGAGTGCAAACTTTTATCTGAATACAAAGAATTTCCTCGCGACTTGGAAAATTATGTATTGAAGCCACTCTTCTCATTCTCCGGAAGTGGTGTAGTGTTCAACGTGACACCGAAGGATTTGAATTCGGTCCCGGAAAGTCAATACCGAGCATTCATGTTGCAGCGCAAGGTGCAATACCAGCCCGTGATACCAGCACCCGATGGCCAGGTAAAGCTGGAGATACGTTTATTATTTTTATGGGATGAAGGAGAAAAACGCCCGCAGGTCGTCACAAACCTCGCGCGCCTGAGTCGCGGCGAAATGGTTGGCGTAAAATATAACAAAGACAAAACGTGGGTAGGGGGATCGGTCTGCTTTTTCGAGGAGTGATTATATCCGAAAGGCCAATCCATGAATTACTATTTTTGCAATCAGGAAAAACACTTTGAGAAGCACCTGGTTGCTTTGATCAAGCGCCCCGTCATGACGATGGATAAGCGTACTCTGAAAGAGAAAGTTAGCACGCTCTTAGTCGCTGACAAAAAAACATTGGATCAGTTAAACCTTGATTTCCTGTTTGGGTATAATATATTCCCCAACCACATCATGACCTTTCTGACACAATGGAAGTTTGAAAACCGGCCCATGAAAGTAGGCGACACAATCCTTCAACAGGTTTTTTTGCCACCAGTCAGGTCCTTTTCACAGAAGATTTTATTCGGTGTCAGAATCAATTCCATCATTAACGAGCCGACTCGAAAAGGCTTTAGCTATCAGACGCTTGAAGGGCATGTTGAGAAAGGTGAATCGTCTTTCACTATTGAAAATTTAGATAATGGTATAGTTTTCAGGATTCATACTTTTTCAGAGCCAACCAACTGGCTTTCTAAAATGGCAGGACCATTTTTCGCATTGCCCTATCAGCGATTCTGCACCCGGAGTGCATTGGAGAATGTAAAAAGACAATTGGTTTAATGAATTGACATCAGGAGTTCTTTACTTTTGTACGCCTTATGGCACAAAGCTTTTTACACTCATTATTCCGCCTCACACGTTTCTGGAACTTGTTGATTCTCGGCGTGACGCAATATTGTGTGGCAGGATTTCTGATTTCGGCAGATTTGATAATGGATCCAAGACTTCTCTGGCTGATGATTTCCACGGGACTTATTGCCGCCGCAGGATACATCATCAATGATTATTACGACGTCAAGATCGACTTGATCAATAAACCTGAGCGGGTAATCATCGGCAAAGGAATTACCAGGAGGTATGCGCTGCTTTTTCATACGGTACTCTCGGTTACGGGAGTAGGCATCGGGTTTATAATCAATTGGAAAATCGGGATGCTCAATTTTATATGTGCCTTCCTGTTGTGGCTGTACTCAAACGCCCTCAAGCGACTTCCTTTTATTGGAAATTTTACTGTAGCATTGCTGACCGGCCTGTCTGTTTTTATGGTAGACCTTTTACATGCACCATTCCATTTGCTGGTGTCAGTGTATGCGATGTTTGCTTTTTTTATCACCCTGGTGCGAGAGATCATCAAGGACATCGAAGACCTGAAAGGCGATGATACGTTTGGTTGTAAAACCCTTCCCATTGTATGGGGAGTGAGAAGGACGAAATATTTTATTTATTTTTTACTCACATTATTTTCCCTGACTGTTTTTATGCTCCACCGATGGATTACCCCTTTGCCTCTTACTTTTTTCGCCTGGGCGCTTTTTTTGCCCCTGATGGCCCTGACCGGCTGGTTGGTGCGGGCAGACACCGTCAGAGATTTCTATCAACTAAGTCAGTTCTGTAAGGCCATCATGCTGGCAGGAATTATCAGCATGGCGTTTCTTTAATTTAACTTGCAGAATTAATATCCTGTGAATATTTCCAAGCCATTCAGACTTGCCCTGTTAGCCTCCAGCGAGGGTACCAATGCAGAAGCGATCATAGAATATTTCAAGCAACACCCACAAATTTCGGTGGACTTGGTGCTGAGTAATAGAGCAGGGGCGGGGGTCCTGTCACGGGCTAAGGCCCTGAATGTTTCCTGCCGGCTTTTTGATAAAGAACAATTTCAAGAGAGCGACGCCGTGCTCACAGGGTTAACAGAGATGGGGATCACACATCTGGTACTGGCGGGATTTCTATGGTTAATTCCTCAAAAGTTTCTTGAGACATTCCCCAATCGGATTATTAACATTCATCCAGCGCTGTTGCCGGCCTATGGAGGTAAAGGGATGTTCGGGAGAAAAGTGCACGAGGCCGTGAAAGCAGCCGAAGAAAAGGAAACGGGAATAACGATCCACCTTGTGAATGAACGCTTTGATGAAGGGAAAATATTATTTCAGAAAAAATGTGAAATCGTGCCGACGGATTCAATGGATACCATCGCAAAAAAAGTCCGGTTGCTGGAACATGAATATTATCCGAAGGTGATTGAGAAATGGGTTTTGGGATAGGGCTAAAATCCTATAATAAGTTTATATGGTTTGAATTATTCTAATGAAATCGGGATTTCAAATTGCCGTGCCGAATATTCACTCAATTTCTTTTGAAATCACTTCACGTCTTTTTCTCATAAAGGCAACAGCGTCAAAAGTCTTTTTAGGTTTCTCGCGTGGAATTTTATTACTTTGTAATATAATAAAATCAAAAAAATGGGAACAAAACAACTATTCACATTGGTCTTTGGCTTGCTGTTCATGCTGACAATTTTCCAGGCGTCCGCGCAATTCTCCGTTGGGGCTGAACTAGGACTTCCCATTGGCAACTTTTCTGATGTGGCCAATGCGGGGTTCGGTGTCTCCGCCAAATATGAAGCCAGCATTAAGGATCAATTGAACTGGACCGGATCGGTAGGATATCTGTCTTTTGGAGGAAAAGCTTTTTTGGGAGGTACTTTTGGTAATGTCTCTGTAATTCCGCTCTTGGGCGGAATTAAGTATTATTTCAACACCGCTGGAAGCGGATTTTACGCATCGGGTGATTTAGGTCTGAATTTCATCAGTTACAGCGTGGCCTTTCCAAATTCGGGGAATGGTCAGGGAGTAAACTTTGCATCAGCCAGCACAACACGTTTCGGGATAACCCCCGGGGTTGGCTATCGTATCGATAACTGGGATTTTAGCGGACGATTTAACCTTATTTCAGATTTTAACTACCTCGGTATCAGGGTAGCTTATGTTTTTAGCGGCAATTAGCCTTCAGGATCAGGCAAGTCCCTGCCCGACCACGTTATAAAATGAAACCTCAGCCAAGACTGAGGTTTCATTTTTTTGCCTGTTTATGGCCTTGCTGTACTAACCGGGTACCCTCAATTATTTTTAACCTTGATTTACGTGATTGAAATCAATTTCAATAAAGAAGGAAGGCGGAACGTTTACCTATTTCTGGCACTGTTTTCCCTATACTGTATTTTTGCACAACTGCTGACCCTTGAAGATTCTTAAAAAAGTTCTCCTCTACTGTCTGGTGGCATTCCTGGTGGTGGTCATCGGCTTGGTTTCCTCCGTAGTCCTCTTTAAGGACCGCATCATCCAGCAGTTTATCAACGAGGCCAACAAAAACCTCAGCACGCCGGTTAAAATCGGCAAGATCGAAGTTTCTGTCCTGCCAGATTTTCCCAACCTGGCCATCGTCCTGACCGATGTGTACGTAGAAGACAGCCATCCGGGTGAATACCCATTGCTTACCGCGAAAAGAGTTTCCTTCGTCCTCAATCCCATGGAGGTGTGGCGGGGCCAATATGTCATCCGCGGCTTGCAGATGCGCGACAGTGAGACGAACCTGCGCATCAACGCAGCAGGGAAAAATAATTACACGATTGTAAAATCCAGTGAAGGCGGCGGTTCGGTTTCGTTTGACCTCAAAAATGTGAGCCTGAAAAATACGTTGGTCACGCATGTTGACCTGTCGGTGGCGCAGCATCATGAATTTTCAAGCGCTAACCTCGTGGCCAGCATTGCCGCCAACGGAAATCTTTACCACATTGAAGCAGACGGAGACGTCGTGATCGAACAAATCGGAATCCGCAATTCCATTTTCTTCCGCAAAAAGATCTTTGAAGTTACTGCGCGGGTGGACTATGATGACCAGGCGAAGTTTTTAACAATCCAGCCTTCCCAATTGACCCAGGGGGAAGCAAAATTTGAGGTGAGCGGTACGTATGAATTTAAAAACACAAACCTCATCGACCTGCATACGGTAGGCAAGGACGCCGACATTCAGACCTTGCTTTCCTTCTTCCCCGAATCATCGACCCATGATTTTAATAAATATAAAAGCAAAGGAGACGTATATTTTGATTTGACTCTCAAGGGGGAAATCAGCAAAAAGAAAAGTCCGCTGTTGTCCATGGCCTTCGGACTGCGAAATGCTACGATACAGCATCCGGAATTTAAGTCGCAGATTGAAGGAGCCAATATGGAAGGTTCTTTTGCCACGCCTTCCCTCGGGAAGGTGGACGATGCTGTG
The DNA here is from genome assembly GCA_043779775.1 of Cyclobacteriaceae bacterium. GTDB lineage: Bacteria > Bacteroidota > Bacteroidia > Cytophagales > Cyclobacteriaceae > ELB16-189. Next base: position 10,592 of record JAYWDP010000464.1, on the reverse strand, counting down.
CTGATCCTGAAAAACATTTCGGCCATCCTGAACGGCGATTCGATACGGGGGAATTTTTCGCTAAGGGATTTTAACGACCCTTATGTGAACGCCGATTTTCATGGAGAACTGGATGCCTCCGACGTCCTGAAATTCTTTCCCATGGAAGCCATCCAGGAATTGTCGGGCCGGATAAAAGCCAATGTGTCCCTGACCGGTCACATTGAGATGTTAAAAAAGAAGGCCACGGCACAGCAGGTCCACACGGAAGGTACCATAGAACTAAAAAATCTCGACTTCCTGCTCGGTAAAGATCATTTGCATTTTAACCATCTACAGGGCGGACTGCAGTTTAACAACAATGACCTTGCCATGAGCGATCTCCGTGGCAAGTTTGAAAACAGCGATTTTCTTCTGAACGGCTTTTTTAAAAATGTGGTAACCTTCCTCATCTTCGAAGATCAGCCCATCGGTATTGAAGCCGATCTCAAGTCGGATTTTCTGGATGTGGACCAGCTTTTCCTTATTGGCTTCGGTACCCAGGAGAAAGGACCGTATCAGTTCAGCATCTCCCGTAACCTAAACCTTAACTTCAATTGTGATGTGAAGAGACTGCGCTACCGTAAGTTCCATCCCACCTCCATCAAGGGCGACTTGCTGGTGAAGGGGCAGGTGGCAGTATCCAGAAATATTCAACTGAATGCCATGGGGGGTTCACTTACCCTTTCGGGAATCGTTGACGCCAAAAATCCAAAGGCGATCGACCTGATCAGCTCAACGAAACTCAATGGCATCGACATTGATTCATTGTTTTATGTATTTGAAGACTTTCGCCAGGATTTTATCGGGTATAAATACTTAAAGGGAAAGGGTTTCGCCGACATTAGTTTCGAAGCCACGCTTGATGAAGCGTTGCATATTTTTCCGGAGACGTTTACTGCCGATGCCAGCGTAATTATAAAAAATGGTGAGCTGAACAATTTCGCACCCATGCAAAGACTCAATAAATACCTGGACGATGAGGGACTTAGCCGGCTCCGCTTTGCTGATTTAAAAAATGACATCCACATTGAAAATAAAACTGTCTACATCCCACAAATGGAAATCAGGAGTAACCTGACCACCCTCCAGCTTAGTGGAACCCACACTTTTGATCAGCGAATTGACTACCGCGTCGTGGCTCCTTTGCGAAATAAAAAGAAGATTGACCCGGACGAAGCCTTTGGCGCCATCGAACAGGACAACAAGGGGCAATTGAAAGTCTTTCTGAAAATTACCGGCACCACAGATCACTATGAAGTGACCTATGACAAGGAGGCGGTAAAGAAAAAAATCGGGAGTGATATCAAAAAAGAAGTGCAGGAATTGAAGGAGGCGTTCAAGCTAAAAGGCAAAAAGAAAAAGAAGGAACTTGAGCTGGAGAAGGATGAGTATTTCGATTGGGAACATCAGTAACGCTTTCTTATATACCTACTAATTTTTTTTGAAAATATTACTTCTATTAAAATTGTTGGTAAAAGTAGGCAGTAGGCAGGGAGAAGTAGGCAAGATTCGCACTTTAAATAAGGCTCTGCATTTTCTTTGCGCCATTGCGTCTCTGCGGTTAATGCATTATAAAAATTTAGCCTTATTCCAGTATTCATCCATTTCCGCCAGACTCATTTCCCCCATCTTCTTTCCGTCTTTCGCAGATTCCGTCTCCAAATACTGAAACCGCCTGATGAATTTCTTATTGGTCCGCTCCAGGGCTTCTTCCGGATCGATATCAATAAAGCGGGCATAGTTCACCAGCGAGAAAAGCAAATCCCCAAATTCGGCCATGGCTTTTTGCGGGTCAATTGCTTCTTTGGAAGCGACATTGAATTCATTTTTAAATTCCATCATCTCCTCCTCCACCTTTTCCCACACCTGTTCTTTCCGTTCCCAGTCGAACCCAACGCCGCGGGCCTTGTCCTGGATGCGCATCGCCTTTACCAGGGCAGGCAACGCTTTGGGTACGCCCTCCAGTACAGACTTGTTGCCGGTCTTGAGTTTTATTTTTTCCCAGTTGGCCTTTACGGTCTCCTCATCCTCGGCCACCACGTCTCCATAAACGTGCGGGTGACGTTCAATGAGTTTCTCACAAATACCGTTGAGAACATCCGAGATATCAAACGCCTTGAGTTCCGAAGCGATCCGTGAATAAAATACCAGGTGCAGCATCAGGTCGCCCAGCTCTTTTTTTACTTCATTCAGATCTGCTTCAAGGATGGAGTCGGAAAGCTCATAGGTCTCTTCGATGGTCAGGTGACGCAGACTTTCAAAAGTTTGTTTTTTATCCCATGGACAATTTTCACGCAGTTCATCCATCACGGTGAGCAGACGATCAAATGCTTTCAATTTGGTTTCACGATCCGGATCCGGTGCAGAAAGGGGCTTTTTCATTTCAAAAAGAACTTTAATAAGAATCTCACTGTTTTCAAATAACTTGGCAGCAAGTTGAGATTCGTACTTCGTCATTCCAAATTCGCAATTCCCCATGGCCGTTTTCATAATCTCGCTGGTAATCTTCGGACTGTTTTTCGCCCTCATGTCGGTGAGGCTGATCTTCCTTAAAAACGGGGAATTCCGGGGCACCTGCGCTTCTCAAAGTCCTTTTCTGGCGAAAGAAGGAATTGTCTGCGGCTACTGCGGCAAGACCGTGGGCGAAGGGGAGGCTTGTCTGAATGCCGACAAGCAGGACCCTATGCTGGCTCCCTTGCCTGAAGTGAGAAATCACTAAGATTCCCGAGATTCCTGTTTAATTTTGTGGTCACATTTCAATAACGTGACATTAATCAAATCTATTTCCGGTATTCGCGGCACCATCGGCGGCGCTCCGGGCGATGGCCTCACTCCCGTGGATGCGGTAAAATTTGCTGCTGCCTTCGGCACGTGGATAAAATCCCGAAAAGAAAAAAAAGTAGTCATCGGCCGGGATGCCCGGCTCTCTGGTGAGATGGTGAGTGCTCTTGTAAGCGCCACCCTGCAAGGACTCGGGCTGGACGTGATTGACCTGGGGCTTTCCACCACCCCCACAGTTGAGATTGCGGTGACGCGCGAAAAAGCCGGTGGCGGAATCATCCTCACCGCCAGTCATAATCCCATTCAATGGAATGCGCTCAAGCTTCTCAATGAAAAGGGGGAATTTATCTCTGCGAGTGATGGGGCTGAAGTTTTACGACTTGCACAGGAAGAGAAATTCGACTTTGTCGAAGTACTCAAACTGGGACGCTACGAGAAAAATGAAAAATATATTGCGATTCACATTGCCTTAATAAAAAAGCATCCTTTGGTTGATGTGAAAGCGATTACAAAAGCCAGGTTCAAGATTGCCGTCGACGCGGTCAACTCGGTGGGAGGGATTGCGGTACCTCAACTGCTGGAAGCGTTGGGCGTGAAGAAAATAAAAAAATTGTACTGCAACCCCACCGGATATTTTCCTCACAACCCGGAGCCATTGCCCGAAAACCTGAAGGAAATTTGCAAGCTGGTAAAAAAAGAAAAATGTGATCTGGGTATTGTCGTCGATCCGGATGTTGACCGGCTCGCACTGATCCAGGAAGACGGCAAACCCTTTGGAGAAGAGTATACACTGGTGGCCGTGGCCGACTTAATCCTCAGAAATAAAAAAGGAAATACTGTTTCAAACCTCTCCTCCACCCGTGCCCTGCGCGATATCACTGAAAAGGCCAAAGGCCGCTACACCGCCGCCGCCGTAGGTGAAGTCAATGTGGTCACCACTATGAAGGAAACAAAGGCCGTAATCGGAGGAGAAGGCAATGGCGGCATTATTGTTCCCGACTTTCATTACGGACGGGATGCACTGATCGGTATTGCCCTTTTTCTCACGCACCTGGCCCAATCAAAACTCAAGGCTTCCGATTTACGCAAGACCTACCCTTTCTATTTTATTTCCAAAAATAAAATAGAACTAACTCCAAAAATCAATGTCGATAAAGTGTTGGAGGCTATAAAAGAAAAGTACAAGACCGAGCAAATCAATTCCATCGATGGTGTAAAAATTGATTTCGAAAATGAGAAAGAATGGGTGCACCTCCGAAAATCTAATACCGAGCCAATCATTCGCATCTACGCAGAATCGCAAAATGAGCTGAAAGCTGAGAGACTGGCCAAAAAAATCATCAAAGACATTCAAAACATTGTAAATTCGTAATCCGTCATTTGTATGAGTATCTATCTCGACAACGCCGCCACAACCCCTCTCGATGAGGAAGTATTCGAAGCCATGAAGCCCTTCATGCTAGAAGATTTTGGCAATCCATCTTCCACGCATGCGCACGGCAGAAAAGTGCGGGCCGCTATTGAATCCTCGAGAAAGAAAATTGCAGAACTGCTGTCGTGTACACCGGGGGAAATTATTTTTACTTCCGGCGGCACAGAAGCCGACAATACCCTCATCATCAGTGGCATTCAGACCTACGCAATTCAGCATGCCATCTCCACACCCATTGAGCACCATGCTGTCATGCACACCCTGGAAATACTTGAAAAACAAGGTGCCATTGCATTGCATCATGTTAACCTGGACGAAAAAGGACACGTCGATTTGGTACACCTTGAAAGTCTTTTGAAGGAATATCCTAACGCGTTGGTTTCGCTCATGCATGCCAATAATGAAATAGGGAATCTCCTTGACCTCAGGCCCGTCGGTGAACTTACCGAATACTACAAGGCATTCTTACATTCTGATACAGTGCAGACTATGGGGCACTACCGGCACAACATGAAGGAACTTCACGTTTGCGGAATCACAGCGGGAGCTCATAAGTTTCATGGACCGAAAGGCGTTGGCTTCATGTACATCCGCAAAGACCGGAAAATCGGACAGTTCATTCACGGTGGGGCACAAGAAAGAAACATGCGGGGAGGCACCGAAAATGTCTATGGCATTATTGGTCTTGCCAAAGCTCTTGAAATTGCCTACCGTGGCATGTCCGAACATGAGGCCTATATCAAAGGATTAAAATCACGGATGATCGACAGATTAAAAGAAAATATTCCCGGCGTATCATTTAACGGTGACTCCGCCAATCTGGAAGGGAGTCTGTACACGGTGTTGAATGTCAGTCTCCCCGAATCAGAAGAAAACGACATGTTGCTTTTTAATCTGGATCTACAGGGCATTTCGGCATCCGGAGGGAGTGCCTGCAACAGCGGGGCATCGACGGGCTCGCATGTGCTGGCGGCTTTGTATCCCAACTCAAAACGCGGCGCGGTACGGTTTTCGTTTAGTAGATACAACACACCGGGGGAGATCGATTTCGCGGTCGAAAAACTATCCGAGTTGTTCAAAGTTGCGGCTCACTAAATTTAGTTCGGTCGATTCGAATGGTTGGATTTTAATAGTAAATATCCAATGTCGTTTAGTCAATGAAAGTGATGAATGTATTTCACGCAAAGTCCGCAAAGGCAGGTGTGAACCTTTATTTAAAACATAGAAAATGAAGGTTTCTATTATCGGTTCTGGAAATCTTGCCTGGCATCTTGGCCCCGCACTTGACAATGCCGGCTACGTGATCAAAGAAGTGTACAGCCCTAATCCCAGACATGCTGCGGAGTTGACGGAACGACTTTATCAAGCGGAGGTTAAGGCTTCCCTGGATTTTTCTACCAGTGATTCCGAAGTATTTATCATCGCCAGTAGTGATGATGCCATTCAGGAGATCGCGACAGAAATTATTTTGCCGGAAGATGCCATTTTGGTTCATACTTCGGGAAGTCAGCCTTTGGATTTACTGCAATTTGCTGCAACATCGAAAGTCGGTGTTCTCTATCCGCTACAGACTTTCAGCAAGAGTATGCGCATTGATTTCAAGACTGTTCCGATTTTCATTGAAAGCCAACCAGAGCCAACAGAAAAAATACTGATGGTGATGGCTAAGTCCATCAGTAACATTGTCAGCAAAATCAGTTCTGAAGAACGCAAGGCCTTGCACGTGGCCGCTGTGTTCGCTTCCAATTTTGCCAATCACATGCTCATCCTTTCAAAAGAGATTCTACAAAAGAGCAGTTTGAATTTTGATTTGCTTAAGCCACTGATCCAGGAGACTTTCACAAAAGGCCTGACGATCGGACCTGAAAATGCTCAGACCGGTCCGGCGATGCGGGGCGACCTTGAGATCCTCGACCGGCACATTGAGTTTTTACAGGAGGATCCGACCCTTTCAGAAATCTATAAGATCATCAGTCAGCATATTCTGGACCGCTATCAGTCAGATTAATTATAAAAAACCGCTATCTTCATCTTCAAATCTCAGGATTATGAAGAAGATCACGCTGCTATTGGTTCTCTGCCTTATTTCTGCGGGCGTGCTGTTGGCCCAGCAAAAAGACTCAAGAAAATCATCAGAATTTTACGCTTCCAGTCATCCTGCCTATTCACTTACTACGCCGGTTCCCACATTTATAATTGATGGGGTTGTCATCCCGGCCGACCCGAATGGGAAAGTTCCCAAACAAGTTGCTGAATTAAATCCGAATGAGATTGCCAAAATGGAAGTAATCAAAAGTGACATTGCGGTGGTACTTTATGGGGATGCCTCAAAAAACGGGATCGTCAAGATTACTACGACCCGGAGGAAGTGACCTATCTTTAAAATCAAAATCCAACCGGTTGGCCCTTGCATGGCTTTTTGAGATCAGCGAAAGCAACCTGCCGGGCTGGATGAGCATTTTCGAGTTTATCCTCCGAAGACAAGCAAAAAGGGCAAAGGCCAGTGGGCTCGACCAGTCACTGATTCAAAAGTATGTACGGTTCTAAATAATCGTTTTTCCACTTATGGATGAATAAGAAACAGTTCTGACTAATTTTGTTATCTTTTCATTTCAATAAAAATCAAACCGAATATGAAGAAGCATCTAATTTTTGTTTTTGGTCTTTTGGCTGTCGGCGCCTATGCTCAAAATCCGACACGTGCATCATTGGATTCCAAGGCCACTGAATTATGGGAGTTGACACCTAAAAAGATAACACCCGGATCGGTGATGGGGGAAGCCCCATCCGATGCAATCGTATTGTTTAATGGAAAAGACTTAAGTAGCTGGAATTCCCAACAGGACACCGAAGCTAAGTGGGAAGTAAAAGACGGCGCCATGACCGTCGTGAAAGGCACCGGTGAAATCAGAACGAAACAGAAGTTTGGAGACATCCAATTGCATATTGAATGGCGTACGCCGGCCATCGTCATCGGAGATGGTCAAGGCCGCAGCAACAGTGGAATATTTCTGCAGGGACGCTACGAACTTCAGGTGCTGGATAGCTATGATAATCCAACCTACACCAACGGACAGGCCGGATCCATTTACAAGCAATCCATCCCACTCGCTAATGTCTGCCGCAAACCGGGAGAGTGGCAAACGTATGATGTGATTTATACGGCTCCACGTTTTAGTGAAAATGGAAGAGTCATTACGCCGGCGGCTATCACCGTTCTTCAAAATGGTGTCCTCGTTCAAAATAATTTTCAGATTTGGGGCCCCACTCAAAACCAAGGATCACCCCTCTATGAGTCGCATGGAAAGGCTTCATTAAGTTTGCAAGACCATGGCAATCCGATTAGCTTCCGGAATATCTGGGTCCGTGAACTTTAAGCAATCCGAAATATTGAAAACAAAAAAAGCCGGATATTTTCCGGCTTTTTTGATTCGCTGATTCTTTAAAGATCTATTGAACAGGCTGTATAACTTCTCCATGGACAATTAGCACAATCATATTGTTATCCACGTTGGCTGTTACGGTTACTGACTTGTTAAAGGCACCTACGCTGGCGGCATTAAAAGTTGCAGTGACTGAGCCCTGACCACCGGGAGGAATAGGATCTTTGGTCCAGGAAGGTGTTGTGCATCCACAAGAGGCCTGCACATTGGTGATGACCATGGTCACTTTACTTTTGTTCGTAAATGCGAATTCATGGGTAGCCGGAATGCCCACTTTAATTTTTCCAAAATCGAAATTCTGCGTTTCAAATACCGGGACAGCCACCTCTGCATTGACGGTGGTTTGCGTGTTGGTTGACTGGCTAAAGCCGATATTGACCATCAGTGCGAAAGCTGCGAAAAAGAGTAATTTCTTCATGTCTGTTGAATTAAGGTTTAAATTTACTTGGTTCAATCGAACGATACAAACGTCGTATCAAAATCCGCGCCGTGCTGTTAAAAATGTCCTAAATGATGTTAATGACTTGTTAAACATGCCAGGCAGGCATACATACAAATTACCTTTGTAAGGTGAGCAGGACCACCATGCGAATTGTTATAGTTGTCTACACGCCGCTCTCTGCCTACTTCCTTCATTGCTGATCATGCTCCCGATGGCTATCAGGATCTGCGGTTAATTGAATTTAATAATATTTTCTATTGTTCCGGCGCTTCATTTTTGATCCGAGGCGATTCCCGTTTTGTGCCTGCATATAGTTCATACTCCAGCAACCGGCAATCCAGTCTCGCGGTATAAAATTCTATTCTGCGGGCCGCTTTCAACCCGATTTTCTTTGCCAGGTCCAGGTTGCCGGTAAAAATATAGCCCCGGTAACCCTGACATTTTTTTTTCAAAAAATCTCCGATGCGCGCATAGGTGGCTTCCAGCTCCGTAATCTCTCCCAGGCGTTCGCCATATTCCGGATTAAAATAAATTACCCCGGGTGCTTCCGGGAGTTCCGTCATTTCAAAATCACATACTGAAAATTCAATGAGCTTCTCCACTCCCGCCGCTTCCGCATTGATTTTGGAAATATAGATAGCATCCTCATTCAGGTCGGAGGCAATTATTTTCAGTGAAGGGACTTCCTGTATTTGATCCTGAATTTTATTACGCTCAGTCGAATACATTTCATCTTCAAAACCTTTGATGTGCATGAACCCATAGTTTGACCGGTAAAGTCCGGGGCTTCGATTCGTGGCAATCAAGACCGCTTCAATAGCCATCGTGGAGGATCCACACATCGGGTTGACAAAAGGTGACTGCCGGTCCCATCGGGTTGCCAGTATGGTGGCGGCCGCCAGCGCTTCCAACATCGGTGCACGGCCGGGAATTTTGCGATACCCGTGTTTGGCCAGTGTGTGGCCGGAAGTGTCGATGAAAACTTCAGCGTTCTCCTCTTTCCAGAATAAATGGATAACCGAACGATCCAACGTCGGGCCCGATTCCGGCCGCTGGCTTGTTTCCCGCATGATACGGTCGACGATAGCATCCTTTACTCTTTGATTGACAAACAAATTATTGTTTACCGTAAAGTGATCTACTGTGCTCGTTACCGAGAGGTATCCTTCGGTAGGAATAATTTCTTCCCAGGGGTAACGAATCATTGATTGATATACATCTTCCGGGCTATTGGTTTGAAACTTCTTAAGTGAATACAAGACCTGGCTGGCACATCGAAGATTGAGATTGAGGCGGATACAATCTTTTATCGTTCCTGTCAATTCGACTCCCGTTGAAAATGTCCGCTCTGTAACAAATCCCAATGCCTCAACTTCCTGTTGCAAATACGGTGAGAGTCGCTTGTTGCAAGTGATAATGATGTGGCTGGGGGTGTCGAAGTGATTCACAGTGATTTATAAGTTAATTTTCTTTCGGAAGTTAATCTGGATTATTCAATTGGCTTTAATTCAATACCTCCTTTAATACATCGACCGACCGGATCTCTCCCAAATTTTCAATGTGACTGGCGTAGAAGCGCAACAACGTCTCCAATATATTTTTGCGTTCAGCATAGTTGATCAGCATGGCTGAGTCATAGTTTGCATTGATCAGTTTTTTCAGAATTGGTTCCTCCTGCTTATTTATTAACCATCCTTCTAAAACCTCCTCATTGGTCTGTGGGCCAAAGCCCAGGTACCTACTTAGTTTCATGAGAAATATCAAATGAAAATTCTCCACGGACGTCAATTGATCCAGCGCCATAAAGGAATTGATAAGAAATTCAGCAATCTCGTCGGCATGGCTTTGATCTTTAACTGCTTTATTAAGAATTTCATTCAGAAACAAGGCAATCGCAGACTTCCGGATGTCGCGATGGATGGTCTGGTACGGATATAGACATTTCAATTCCTTGATGCGAAGAATATTCGCGTTCTCACGGTGATAGACTACCAGGTCCAGCAGGGTAAGGGGTTGATACAATGCAATTTTATTTTTGGATGATTTGCTGCGCACGCTGTTGACCATATAACTCTGCAGCCCAAACATTTCAGTAAAAATATTGACGATAATGGAGGTCTCACCATATTTGGTAAATCGAAAGACGATGCCGCGCGTTTTATAGAGCATGAAGCTGGTTGCTAGTTACAGGTAACTGGTGGCTCGCTCTCAGAGGAGGCACTGGTTGCTTTAATGCCAGAAACCAGAGACTAGAATCCAGCATTCCACTATTTTTTTTTCCGCCCCTTCATCCCCTCCACAAAGGCCCTTCTGCTGCGGGCTTCATATTTGTCTCTTTCTCCGATCAGGACCTGCCCTTCTTTATCCGCATGTCGGAATGAGTACGATGCCAATTCGCCAGTTTGCACACAGATGGCATGAACTTTCGTGACAAATTCAGCGATGGCCATAAGATTCGGCATCGAGCCAAAAG
>JAYWDP010000463.1:0-3290 GCA_043779775.1 Cyclobacteriaceae bacterium | reverse complement strand
GGTGACGCGTGATCACCTGAACGGGAATGCTCCATTCACTTCGACCGGTTTTCAGCACTCGCTTTTGCAGTGACAGGCCGCCGACCATCTGTTCCTGTTTGGAATCGCGCCAGTATTGCATGTATTGCCAGTCGATCCAGGCATCAACTAAAAAGTCCTCACGGTTAACCTGCAGTTGCACGCCTGTCTCAAGACGGTTGTTCAGCACTCGCTCAAAATCATATAAGGGCTCGATGAGCCTGTGATTGAGGCTGCTCTCTAGGTTTCCGAAAATGACGGAATACTCCTTCTTTCTCCATTTGATTGAAAAGATAGGCGCTGTAGTTGAAAAGACTGTGTTTCCAAAGTCCTTTTGGAAATATCCTCCCGCATCTATGCGGACATTTTTATTGAGATGATAACTGACAAATGGCTGAAACTGGTAGCCGAACAGCGTATATCCATCGACAATGGTCCTGACATACTCATTGTTCTTAAAGAAGCCCAGGGCATTGATCCCCGCAAAAAATTTTCCCGAATCGGCCTCCTCTACCGCTATCCGGTCTTCAAAGACACGGTTGTTTAGCTGGGCCAGTGACCCTTGAGCCCAGGAAACCATGATCATTAATAAAATATGTTGACCGATCCGCATGAAAGCGCAAATTAAGATTGTTGTACGTTATTCGTTAAGGGTTAGCAAGTTAAAATCTAATCAGGTTTTCCGCATCCAAACTATTCAAGATTCTCATTTCCTTTATATCCTTGAAGTGGTAATTTCGACCCGCAGATTTAAGTACATATAAGTGTTAAAGTGTATACGTTCGTTAGACTGAATTTTATAGAACTTAAGCACTTATTAAACTTTAACACTTAGAACCTGGAACTTTAACACTTCGCACCCAGAACTTTAACACTTTAATACACAGATATGAGCGACCTAAAAGAAAAGATGAAAGCCCTTCAGCTTACCATTGACAAATTGGATAAGACCTATGGCAAGGGTTCTGTAATGAAACTCAACGATCAAAAAGTCATGGATATACCCGCAATTTCAACCGGATCTTTGGGGTTGGATATCGCCCTGGGTATTGGTGGCATCCCGCGCGGAAGGGTGACGGAAATTTACGGGCCTGAGTCCTCCGGTAAAACTACGCTGACGATGCATTGCATCGCGGAAGCACAGAAAAAAGGAGGCATTGCTGCTTTCATTGATGCCGAACATGCCTTTGACAAGAGCTATGCTGAAAAGCTGGGTATTGATATCGAAAATCTCCTCATCTCTCAGCCCGACAACGGAGAGCAGGCTCTCGAAATCGCCGAGCACCTCATTCGCTCTGGTGCCATTGATATTATTGTCATTGACTCCGTGGCAGCCCTGGTTCCCAAAGCCGAGCTTGAAGGTGAAATGGGTGAAAGTAAAATGGGTTTGCAGGCCCGGTTAATGTCCCAGGCGCTGCGCAAGCTCACCGGCACCATCAGCAAGACAGGATGTGCTTGTGTTTTCATCAACCAGTTGCGTGAAAAGATCGGGATTATGTTTGGCAACCCGGAAACGACTACCGGAGGAAATGCACTTAAATTTTACGCTTCGGTGCGCCTGGATATCCGCAGGATCGGTCAGATCAAAGAAAGCAGTGACGATATTACCGGCAACAGGGTGCGGGTGAAAGTCGTGAAGAATAAAGTAGCGCCTCCCTTCAAAGTGGTAGAGTTCGACATCATGTATGGCCGGGGTATTTCCAAATCAGGCGAGATTGTCGATATCGGCGCTGAACTGAATGTTATTCAAAAATCAGGCTCGTGGTTTTCTTACAGCGGCAACAAGCTGGGTCAGGGCCGGGATGCGGTGAAACAGTTGATTGAAGACAATCCGGAACTGATGGATGAACTGGAGAAAAAGATCAAGGAGAAGCTGGCTTCACCGCAGACAGCAAAAGTCCTGGAGGCGAAAGAAGAATAAAGTTTCCTATTCTGTTATAAAAGAAAAACGCTGAAGAATTCCTCCAGCGTTTTTTATTGATATCTGATTGGTTCAATTTGAACGGATGGCAATTACGGGGTCTAATCTTGCCGCCACGGCGGCAGGGACAATGCCTGCTATCAATCCAATGACGGAAGAAACCCCAAGACCCAGGACAATATTTTTAAAACTGAGAGCAACTTCCAGGGTACCGAATGGCACGAAGGTCAACAGGAAAACCAACAAGATACCTCCCAATCCTCCAATGAGACTGAGGAAGACAGCTTCAAACAAGAACTGAAACAAAATAAAATAATTTTTTGCACCCAAGGACTTTTGGAGGCCAATGATGCTGGTACGTTCCTTTACGGAAACAAACATGATGTTGGCTATTCCGAAACCTCCCACTAGAATGGAGAATCCTCCTATAATCCAGCCGGCGATCCCCACGACATCAAATAGTCCACTGATTACATTGGCGATGGCTTCGGGACGGTTCAGTGCAAAGTTGTCTTTTTCGGAAGGCCGCAACCCTCTCCTTCCCCGCATTAAACCTTTCATCTCGTTTTCAAGTTCAATTAATCCCAGGTCAAATTCATTGCCCTTCACACCGATCGTAGATTGTAGCTCATTCCAAACGCCTGTACCGGTTTGGTATAATTTCCGGAAGGAATTATAAGGAATGATCACGGTGTAATCATTACTCGGGGTACCCAAAAAGCTTTGCCCCTCTCGTTTAATCACACCGATGACCTTATATTTTAGGTCTTTGATTTTGACGTCTTCTCCAATGGGGTTTTTATCATTAAAGAGTGCCAGGGCCACCTCTTTTCCCAGGATGGCTACGGTCCGACCTCCCTCCACTTCATCGGAGGTAAAATACCGGCCATCATCCACATTGATCTCATAAATCTTGTCATAGCCATCGCCTGCGCCACGAAGCCCAATCTGGCCAATGCTGTTACTTCCTTTTTTAATGACCACATTTCCCTTGGCTGCGAAGATGGAGATGGCAGTCTTATTTCGCAGGTTAGTGTTTAGAAATTTATACTCATTCAATGACGGAGTCGGTCTTCTCCAATAATCCCACCACTTGTAAGGTCCGTTCCCTTCGGGAGTAAAAGGCCATTTACCGACATAGATTACACCGGTACCGAGAAAGTCAAAACTCGACTTGATATTTTTTTCAAGGGAGTCTACCAGCGTAAATACCGCTATGATTGAAAATATCCCAACCGTTACCCCCAGGAGCGAAAGGATGGTTCTCAAGATGTTGGATTTTAAGGCCTTCCAGGCAAAACCAAAGCTTTCAAAAATAAGTCGGAGCACTAGCATTGGGCAAATAAACGCG
>JAYWDP010000462.1:0-3298 GCA_043779775.1 Cyclobacteriaceae bacterium | reverse complement strand
GTCAAAGATTGATCTTCTTCAATCGCTCCACCATCTCTAACACTGCAGGGCATACAAGGGTATTTCTCTGTGTAAGTTCCATGATCTGGACCATTTTCTTGCGGTCGGTATGCGGATACTCCCGGCAGGCTTTCGGACGATCTTCATAAACAGAGCACTCATTATCTTCACCTAAAAACGGACAGGGTGACGATTGCAAGACATAGTCGTGGTCTTCATCAATCCTCAGATATTTTTCTATAAAATCCCCCGGCTTCATTCGTTTCGCTTGGGCCAACCGGTCTATGTCATTGGGATAAAATATGGGGCTGGTAGTTTTGCAGCAGTTGGCACACTCCAGGCAATGAATCTCTTCAAATACTTCCTCGTGAAGGGAATGAAATGCGTCGTCGATCTTGCGCGAATCTTTCTTTTTAAGTCCCTGAAGAAACTTTTTATTCTCCGCAGATTTATTCTTTGAAACTTCCCGGAAGTGCTGCAAGTCCATGCCCAAAGATAGCGAATGGTCTGTTCCGACCCGACTGGCTGGGTGATAGTATTTCCGGTAACTTTACCATTCACAATTATTACCATCATTCGTGAAAATATCTGTATTGATTTTATTTCTTCTGATTCTTTCAGGTGCTGTGATGGCTCAAAAAGATTCCATCCGCACACGTTACATCGGTGTAAGCTACTTTAGTGAAGGAGGTCTATACCCTGGCTTCACTTTTAACTATGAAAAAAAATTAATGTCGAATGCTTCGTTTCAGTTGCTTCTGGCTGGAAAAGCAGGCGCGTACTTTCATTACGGCAATCATACGGGGGTTTTTGCGATGGTCCAGTCAGGACAGCGATTTCGTCTACACAAAAAATTATACTTCGAACATTTTCTGGGCATTGGCTATCTGCAATCCTTTCTCAGCGGCGGTGATGCCTATTATGTAAATGCCGCAGGTCAGATTCAGAAGGCTTCCAATACCGGAAATCCACATTTCATGCCCTCGGTGAGTTTTGGTATAAGCTACCACCTCGATAAGACCCGGAGGCCGATAATTTTCTTTTTCCGACCCATGATTTTCTGGCAGATTCCTTTCAACGACACTTCTCTGGTACAATACGCCTTTGAGGTGGGTACCCTTTTCAAATTAAAAAAATGAAGAAACTTATCTTCCTAGGACTCTATCTCCTCCTCTCCTGCAAGGAGGAAATGTATTATCAAGGAGACTTCTTCTTTCTTGTGAATAAGGAGGCCAGTATGCCGGTTTCGGTAAGGGGCAATACCGCATCAGGAATATTTATTTTATTTCTGCACGGTGGCCCAGGAGGTACAGCCCTGCAAAAAATAGGACTTCCCGCCTTTAATAATTTGGAAACATCCTATGCGACAGTTTTCTGGGACCAGCGCAGTTCCGGCTCCTCTCAGGGCAATAGTCCGACTTCGCTGTTAACCTTGGACCAGTTTGTCGAAGACCTGGATAAACTGATTGACCTTATTCGGTACAAGTACAACAACCCCAGAATATTTTTGATGGGCCACAGCTGGGGCGGTTGCCTGGGAACCGCATACTTGAGCAATGCATCCGGTCAAGCTAAAATTAAAGGTTGGATTGAAGTCGATGGCGCCCACAACAATCCGATGGCAGATAATCAATCGCTTTACTGGATGACATCGTATGCGCAGTCGGCAGTAGCACAGAATATCGATGTTGATTTTTGGAGTTACGTGCTAAACTGGTATACCCGGAATCCTAACTTCACCAGCGACCAACTGGAACACTATGCTTTTCTGGAAAAGGCCCACGGATATATCCATGATCCATCCTTAAAGAGAGACCCGGTCACTTTTCCGGAATTTTCCTTTGACTACATGTTTAATTCTCCTGCCGATGTTCCGATGGCCCTCACCAATTACAATCATGTCATTAAAAATTTCATCATCTCCGACATTGACCTTACTGCACAAATGCAAAACATCACCCTGCCCTCCCTTATTCTTTGGGGAAAATTTGACGGTGTAATCCCCTATGCGATGGCAAACCAGGCATTTAACGCATTGGGTACCGATCCTGGCAAAAAAAGTATTATGGAATTACCCAACTCGGCGCATGTAGGGTTTTATGAAGAGCCTGATTTATTTGTAAGTGCCGTGAGAGCATTTATTGAAGCCAATAAAAATTAAATCCCGCTAAGGATAATATCCAAACAGAAAACATTTGTTGATAGACACCCAATGGCCCCATGACCTCTCAATAATTTTACTATATTGATTAAAATTTAACCTTAACACCTATGGATTCAAACAAAGTTGACATGTTTCTGATGACCAACGCGAAGTTCTTCGAAGGCCATCAAATCCCATTGATTCGTGAGAGTTTATTGAAGTTGGATGATTCAAAGTTTATCCTGCTACAAACGCTGAACCTGAAAGATCCGACCACCATACTGATCGTATCCATATTGGCAGGTGTACTGGGAATCGATCGCTTTATGCTGGGCGACACCGGACTAGGGGTTGCTAAATTGCTTACCTGCGGTGGTCTATATGTCTGGGCTATTGTCGATTTATTTATGGTAATGGGGCGGGCGAGAGAAGTAAATTATGAGAGCCTGGTAAAGGCAGGCCTACTTTATTGACACCAAAAGAAAAAATCTATTGCTTTCTTAGCGTACTATCCGTAGCCAGCTACGGGTGGCTCGTTTTTTTAATCCTTTATCCATCGGACGGAATTACACTTTGTATGTTTAAGCACGTTTCAGGGCTCCCTTGTCCCTCCTGTGGCACAACACGGTCCTTGCTCCTGCTGATGCATGGAGCCTGGACTACTGCGTTATGGACAAACCCCCTTGGATACCTGGCCGCTGCGTTGCTGATCATGATTCCAGGGTGGATCATCTCAGATTGGATAAGAAGAAAGGAAAGTCTTTTTCAGTTCTACCTCAAGGCCGAAGATAAACTCAGAAAAAAAATAATCTTCATCCCCTGCCTGGTTCTTTTGATGGCCAACTGGAGCTGGAGTATACTAAAAGCACTTTGAATGGAAGCCAGTTCAACTTTCAACTATGTTCCTAATGATTATGAGAATGAGCGGGCATCCAACAGTTACCTGATGTCAACGATCGCCGTGATTGTTGGATTACCGCTGCCCATTATCAACCTGATTGCGACTTCCATTTTTTATTTGAATAATCGATCCAGCACTTTTTTCGTTCGGTGGCATTGTTTGCAAGCCCTTTTATCTCAGATATTAATTGTTGGCGTTAACAGTGTTGGGTTTTCATGGACTATGACGATAATATTCGGCGATCATCTCATCAG
>JAYWDP010000461.1:0-9373 GCA_043779775.1 Cyclobacteriaceae bacterium | reverse complement strand
GATATCACTTCAACGTATCTGCGGGGGTTGGGTTCGTTTCAATCTTTGGAATTTCTGTGATGGCCGGTGTACTGTTGGTGTCAGCTATCAAGCGGTTGGAAGCAACGCACGTGGGCACGCTGAAACAAATGGTTGCGTTGGCTTCTTCCGAGCAATTGAGGGCCATTCTTTCAATTCTTATTGTCGCAATTGTCGGGTTGGTCCCAGCCGCAATCTCTTCGGGTATTGGTTCAGATGTTCAGAGACCGTTGGCGACAGTTATTATTGGAGGCTTAACCAGCACCTTAATTTTTGCGCCGATTGTTTTGCCTCCCCTATATTATCTTTTGGAGAAGATGAGTCTGAAAAAAGCAGTATGAGCGTTATAAAAGTCATTATTGTCGATGATCATAAAATTATCCGCGTAGGCCTTCGCGGAATGCTCGAACGCGAAAACGACATCGAGGTTACCGGTGAGGCCGGAAACGGAGATGAGGTTATGAACGTCCTGGCCCAGCATCCTTCGCATGTAGTACTGATGGACATTGACCTGGGTGAGACCAGCGGTATTGAAGCGACAAAAAAGATCAAAGAAGTCTATCCTGCCATTCACGTACTTGGCCTCACCATGCATGAAGAACCCAACTATATCATTAAAATGCTGGAAGCGGGCGCCAGCGGGTACTTATTAAAAAATGCCGGGCGCGAAGAATTGCTTTCGGCCATTCATACTGTTGCAAAAGGAGACAGCTATTTCAGTCAAAAAGTCTCCGCCACGCTTTTGCAATCCATCACCCAACGCAAAAATCCTGAGGAATCAGCACTAAAGAAGCCAAACCAAACACCCCTCACTGACCGAGAGATCGAAGTCCTCCGACTCATTTCTCAGGAATATTCTAACGGTGAAATCGCCGAAAAACTTTTCATCAGTATTCGCACAGTAGATACCCACCGCAGAAATCTTCTCGAGAAACTTCAAGTAAAAAATACCGTTGGGCTGGTAAAATACGCGATTGATAAGGGGGTTATTTAGGTTCAAAGTTCAAAGTTTAAGGTTAAAAGTTCCGGGTTCCGGTGCTGTGGTGGTTCCGGGTCTTAGGTCTTACATCTTATGTCTTACGCCTGCTAAGCATTTCTCGCAGCGGGTAAGCAAATCACTGGAATTTCAAAAATAGGTTATTCACTCTCGGATGAATCACAGGGTCGGGTATAGATTTACCTAATCTTAACCCCTGCTTATGTCCATCAAGAATCTGATTACCGCCACCGATGAAGAGTTGGTGAAAGCCATTCGTCTGGATGATCGTCATGCCTTGGGTGAATTATATAATCGTTTTTACAAAAGGGTGTTTCATAAGTGCTACTCTTTCACTAAAAACCATGAAGAAGCCTTCGATCTGGCCCAGGAATCCCTGCTGAAAGCTTTCGACAATATACATTCATTCAAGGGTAAGTCTTCTTTTTCAACCTGGCTGTATACCATCACCCACCGCCATTGCCTGGCAGCGTTAAAGAAAAAAGGCAGATTTCATTTTCATTCATTGGAAGAAACACTTTATGGGGGTGAGGAAAAAAGGAATGAAACATCACGGATCGCGGAAGAAAATAATGAAAGAGGCGAACAAGAGCTGATCATGTATTCACTGATCAACGCCCTACCGGTAAAAGAAAGAGAACTTCTAAATTTAAAGTATTTGCAGGGTGAATCTATTGAAAACCTGCAAACCCAATTAAACATCTCCGGAAGCGCCGTAAAAATGCGATTAAAACGTACACGTGAAAAATTGAATGCCTTGTACGTTATGTCTATAGCCTATGGACTGGAACAGGTACTCGAACAAATCGAATTATTCTCAGTGAGTTAAGTGACCTTGTGAAATCCCATCCTCAAAATATGGAATGGGTATTTCCAAAACGCTGCTTTATCCCTTTACTGTAAACAGTCCGTATTACGAAGGCTATGCATGGGCCGTGGAACTGGCCCAACGATTGAATGCCAAACTGCAGTTATTCACTGCTGTCGAATCCGCCGACGAAACTACTACTGAAGATATCTACCAATCGCTCCTGGCCGCACACGGGTACTACTTACACCATTTTCGTCATGACAACTCAAAACCGGACAGAATCATCCGCGAACAGTACATTTCAACGGGGGAATTTCAGAATGAATTAAAGAAGCACCTCAAGGGTAACCCCGTGGACATCATGATCATTGATCCGGTGTTTCAGTCGCTGCACACCAAGGATCTGAAAGAAATCATCAGAGAATCTGGGGGCGCTATTATTCTCACCGGCAGCCCGGCGCTCGTTGAAGATTTGACAAGCCCGGCTCCCTCCATCAGCGATCACTTTTATAATCAACTTCGCCAGGCAGAGTTCTACAAGATTCCTGATAACTTCTTTGGGGCACTGGGTCATGACCGCTCGATCTTTAATTATCTGAGAAAATTCTTTCAGAAAAATCGGGTATGAGCACACCGACTTGCCTGTCCACCAATCTCATAAACTCTTAAAGCTCAGGTTGTTTTAGGTTTCTGTAAAAAGGGTATATTAAACCCCGTTTACTAACTTCATTGCAGTGTAATGTCTATTGGCCGACTTCTACTTATTACGGGATTACTGGTATTACTTGATATTCCTGCCTGGTCTCAGGCAGACGCAAGTGTCATCCCGGTGGCCCATAAAAAACCAAAACGGCTGGTACTTTTCCCCGTCATCGTTAAGTCACCTGAATATTTGTGGGGGGCTGGGATCGCCGGTACCTACTTTTTCAGGTTGTGGAATGACTCGACCACCCGAACTTCCAATATTAAAAATGTAACTTTTTATACCCTTAGAAACCAATTGGTTTTTGCCAGCGACGGCACCGTTTACTTCCCAAATGAGAAGTTTATTTTTCATATGCTGGTATCTTTCAGCCATTTTCCTGACCGGTTCTGGGGATTAGGCAACACAACACCCTCTGCCAACCAGGAGAATTACTCCATCTCGCAATACCATTTGAATCCCCAGTTGCTGCGCAAAGTCGTCTCTGATTTCTACCTGGGAGTAAGTTATGAATTCCAAAATGTATACAACTTTGAATACAATAAGGACGGCAGCAGTTTATTTGATACTGAAAAAATTACGGGACGAAACGGCGGGAAGGTTTCCGGCTCCGGCTTTCTTATCACCTGGGACAGCCGTAACAACGCTTTCAGTCCTTCACGGGGGTTCTATCTGCAATATTATGTTGGTTTTTATCGCGACTTTATTGGCAGTGATTTTAATTTCAATATTCGGAATCTGGATGTCAGAAAATATTTTTCTCTGCCCAAAGACCTCGTATTGGCATTTCAATTTAATTTAATTTCCACGTCGGGGAACGCGCCCGTGAGGGATCTTGCCAGCATTGGTTCCAGCACTTACATGCGGGGATATTATGATGGACGTTATACGGACTACAATATGGCAGCGCTTCAGGGTGAACTGCGGGTGCCGGTAACCGGTCGCTGGGGCTTTACCACTTTTGCCGGTGTCGGCCGGGTAGCAAACACGCTGAATGAGATTTTTGTCTTACAAGATCTTAAACCGACCTTTGGGATCGGCCTGCGGTATGCCTTGAGACCCAAGGAAAAACTGAACTTGCGCGTAGATGCCGGTTTTGGCAAAGAATCACAAGGGACTTACATTAACGTAGGAGAAGCATTTTAAATTAACGCTATTTGTGACCCTGATCATTAACTTCTTTACCTCGCAACGTTGAAAGCAATCGGTGTACGGTCCCTTCTTATTTTATCAATTCTTCTCACCGTAGTGAGTGCGGCCATTACTTACCTGAATGTACAGCAAAAGAAAGAAGTTACTACCCTGGTCATTCATCATTATCAGGTAATACAGGCCTCTACCCGTCTGCTCTCCTTACTAAAAGATATGGAGATAGGTCACCGGGGTTATCTCATCACGGCCGACACTGCTTTTCTTCGTCCATATCGTGAAGCATTGAACGACCTCGACCATGATTTGGACACACTTTCCATGTTGGTCGCTCAGAATCCGCGACAACTACAAACCCTCCAGCAGCGATTGTTGCCCCTTGTAGAAAGGAAAAGGGCCAACCTGGAAGAAAGCCTTCTGATCCTTAAAGTATTTGGGCGCGACAGCGCCACACACTTTGCCGGTATGAAGACCGCCAAGTCCCAAATGGACAGCATTCATTTTTTGACAACCGATTTTATTCAATACGAGCAAACATTACTGGATGAGCGCAATGAAAGTCTTGAGCAAAGGTATTTTATCAACGATGTAGTTCGATTTTCAAGTTTTACACTCATCGGCATCACTTCATTGGCAGCGCTTATTACTATTGCCAATAAAGAAAATGACAATAAACGGTTGCTGATAGAATTGCAACAATTCAATCTGCAATTGGAAGAGAAAGTGAGAGCGCGAACGCAGGAACTGCAGGAAGCGAATCGCAACCTGGTGCGACTGAATGAGGAGAAAAATCATTTCCTGGGTATCACGACCCATGATCTGAAAGCGCCGCTGGCGGGTATAGCTGGACTTTTGGAAGTTATGAAACTGGACAAAGAGTCATTGACGTCTAAACATCTTGAGTACATTCAATTGATGGAAGAGACCTGCAGCAACATGCAGCGACTCATCACCGACCTCCTCGATCTTAGTCGCATCGAACAGGGCACTACAACCATAAACCATCAAGAAGTTTCGATCATCAAGATTTTCAGCCAGTTGGAAGATCGCTTTCGACCCTGGGCCTCCAAGAAAAATATCAGTTTAACTTTTAACTACCCCGTGACAACCGAAGCCATTAAGACTGACAAGGATATTCTGATACGGATTCTGGACAATCTTATTTCGAATGGTATAAAATTTTCACCTACCGGTAAAAATGTTAATGTGTCTGCTATCTCCAACGGGTCCACCCTTCAGATCGACATCCAGGACCAGGGACTTGGAATACGCGCGGACGAGCGGGATAAATTATTCCGAAAATTTCAAAAGCTCAGCGCCAGACCAACGGACGGAGAAAGTTCTTCGGGCCTCGGCTTGTCGATCGTTAAAGATCTGGTGGAGTTGTTAAAGGGCACCATTGAAGTAGAAAGTGAACCTGGAGTGAGGACCACCTTCACAATCAGGCTTCCCTTTGAGCCCTAAATAAGGTCGGATACCAGTATTTTAATTGAGGTAGATTAATAAGAAATAATCATTAATGAGTTAAATGATATCATTTGGCGAATACCCAGGGTATTTTAAGGCTTAAAAAATTGGGAACATAAACATTTAGAAAGAAGTGACCACAATCGCCGTATTGGCTCCAAAGTCAATCCATACGGGGAAATATGAATCAGATTCTCAAGGTTTTAGTTTTTGCCCTTGCCTTTTTAAAGTCATCCTCAATTGTAGGACAAACAAATGTTGATACAACGTTTATCACATTCCCACAGGTTGAAGAGATTTTTATCAGTAATAACTACCGCCTGCTTGCCCAAAGATTTAACATAACTGCCTCTGAAGGGGCCATTCAGCAAGCTAGACTTTGGAACAATCCATTGCTCTTTGTTGAAACTAACCTGTACAACCCAACTAATGGAAAAGTATTCAGTCTGGGTGAAACGCCTTTCAAATGGTATGATGGCAAACCTCTGGATGGTCAATTGCAGGTTCAGTTAAACCAGCTTTTCTTACTGGGTGGGAAAAGGAGCAAAATGATTCATTTGGCCCAGACCAATCATGATATCCAGATATCGATATTTTCAGATCTCCTGCGCGCATTGCATTACGAGCTTTATCAATCGTTCATTTTGCTTTATTATGACCTCGAAAGTATCAAAATCCTTAAGGAAGAGGAGCGACAACTCGTAAGGCTTATTGATATTGAATTGATCGCCTTAAACAAGGGGGCTATTTCAGGATATGAGGTTACACGTCTTCAGTTCGAGTTGCAAGACATTCGCAAATCTATCAAAGAACAACTGGATCAAGTTGCAGATGACGAAAACTCCCTTAGGATGCTATTGAGTTCTGACCCTTTTGTCTTTTATATGCCATCAAAACAAGAGTTTGGGTCGGTTCCTTCACTAATGATTACCCAAATGATAGATTCAGCCTTATCCAACAGGCCTGAGATGAAAATTACACAGTTCGCATTAGACTACAACCTGACGAACATTTCATTGCAGAAAGCTTACTCCATACCCGATCTTAATTTGGGTGCCAATTACGATCGAAGCGGCAATGCATGGTACAATTATACTGGTATCAACATGGCAATCAACTTACCTCTTTTTAACCGAAATCAAGGCAACATCAAAATTGCAGAACAACAATTCCGGCAATCACAAATTCTAAGGAAACAAACCGAATTTACTATTAAAGAAGAAGTGATACTGGCCTATCAAAAGTTGGAAAACAGCCTTAATCAAAAAAAAATGATTCAGCCTGAATATGAAGGAAATTTGCAGGATATAAGTCAGGCAGCCACAGAAAACTATAATAAGCGCACGATAAGTCTGCTTGACTATCTCGATAAAATAAAGACGGCCCGAAATGCTCAACTCAATCTGTTTAATCTGAATCAGTCATTGTCACTTTCTCAGGCTTTCGTCAACTTCACCACCAATTCAAAAATATTTTGATGAAAAATCGTAAAGATCTGATCTACTTCTTAATGTTAATAATTGTCGTTGGTTGTGGCGAGAAGCGCGCTGCTGATACGACCCGTCCCGATAGTCCTGACAGCGCTGCCGTTGTTTACAAAACTGACTCTGTCCGGGAAATCAACATGAATGAAGTGACACGTCTTAATGGAAATGTGGATTTCGATCAGAATAGTATTGTGAAAATTTATTCTTTGGTCAGCGGTCGCGTTTCCGAAGTCAAGGCTGATTTAGGTACCCACGTTGAGAAAGGCACTGAGCTTGCCGTCGTAGAAAGCCCTGACATTGTAAACTACATAAATGATTTTCAACAGGACAAGCTGACTTTGGAAGTTGCTGAGAAAAATTATGAAAATGTAAAAGAATTGTACCAGGCAAAGTTTTCATCCCAGATTGATTTGATTTCTGCCAAGCGTGATTACGAAAAGTCTAAGGAAGAACTTGAAAAATCATCAAACTTATTAAAACTTTTTGGGGGTTACAAACAGGGTGAAACTGGCTATATGAAAATAAAATCACCGATTACCGGTTTTGTGGTAGACAAGAATGTGAATCCCGGTATGGACATACGAAGCGATAATACAAACCCTCTTTTTACAATTTCAGATTTAAAAACCGTTTGGGTAATGGCCAATGTTTATGAGACAGATATTTCGAGAATTTACAAAGGAATGAATGTTTCAGTCAAAACGCTGGCTTATCCTGACCAGGAGTTCTTCGGGAATATTTCCAATATCAATTCTGTAATTGATCATGAAGCAAAAGTGCTGAGGGTGCGCATCCAGATTCAAAATCCGGAAGGACTTCTTAAGCCGGATATGTTTGCTTCCATTGTACTTAATCATCCTATCAATAGAAAAGCTTTGGCAGTGAATCCAAAAGCAGTTGTATTCGACAACAACCTGTATTACGTAATCCGTTTGATGGGTAAGAATCTGGAAAAAAAAGAAGTTAAAATTATAAGCAAAATTTCCCGATATACTTTTATTTCTGGTGATCTGAAACCCGGCGATTTGGTAATCGCAGAGGGGAGTCTTTTGGTGTACACCAGCCTGAACTGATAGATCTATGAAGAGATTTATCAGCGCTATTGTAAATTATTCAATTACGAACAAGGTAACTATTTTCTTTCTTACAGCGGCAATGATCGTCGGTGGAGTAGTGGCCTTCAAGAATACGCCCATTGAAACTTTTCCAGATGTCACCAACACGAACGTGATCATCATTACACAGTGGCCTGGAAGAAGTTCTGAAGAACTTGAAAGGTTTGTAAGCATACCGATAGAGACTGAGATGAACTCGGTGACCCGAAAGACTTCTATGCGGTCAATTTCGCTTTTCGGTTTGTCCGTAATCACAATAATTTTTGATGATGGTGTACCCGATTTCAATGCCCGGGTGGAGGTAGCCAATCGATTGGTGAATGTACAATTGCCCGATGGGGCCAGCACACAGATTGAGCCCCCCTACGGACCCACCGGGGAAATATTCCGGTATACACTCAAAAGCAGCACAAAGGAAGTTACGGAGCTTAAAACCATTCAAGACTGGGTGGTCATCAAGAGATTAAAGTCCGTTCCCGGTATTGCCGATGTCGTGAGTTTCGGTGGAAAAATAAAAACCATTGAAGTAATTCTCGATCCGAAAGTTTTGGCCAAATATAACCTGACCGCCATCGATGTTTTTCAGGCTCTAAAGGCGAGCAATATCAACGTTGGGGGAGATGTGATTCGCAACGGATCGCAATCGCTGGTCGTGCGTGGTATTGGAATGTTGAAAAATACTGATGATGTTGAAAATGTGATTATTGACAACATCGGCACGGTGCCTATTAAAATCAAAGATGTTGCTGTGGTTAGGGAAGGATTTGAGCCTCGCCTGGGAATCGTTGGCCGCGACAATCAGGATGACGTAGTAGAGGGAATTGTGCTGATGCGGAAAGGAGAAAATCCAAATGATGTTCTTCCCAACCTCAAGGCTAAAATTGATGAGATCAATGAGCTTGTGCTGCCACCGGATGTTAAGATTGATGTGTTTTATGACCGAACCAGGCTGAATGATTACACGCTGCGTACGGTAGGCGAGAATGTCATTTCAGGCATTCTTCTTGTGACCATCATATTGCTTGTTTTCCTGGCCAATTGGAGAACTACTGTCATCGTGGCAATTGTTATTCCGCTGGCGTTGCTATTTGCTTTTATTTGCATGCGGATAAAAGGAATGACCGCCAATCTGCTTTCTATCGGTGCCATTGACTTTGGTATTATCATCGATGGAGCGGTCGTGATGGTAGAAGGAATTTTCGTGATGTTAGCCTACAAGGCTCACACACTCGGAATGAAAAAATTCAACCAGCGGGCGAAGTTAAGCTGGACTTCCAAGACTGCTCTTGAAATGGGAAAGTCCATTTTCACTTCGAAGATTATTATCATCACGGCCTTGCTTCCGATCTTTACTTTTCAGAAGGTCGAGGGCAAATTATTCTCTCCCCTCGCCTACACCATAGGCTTTGCATTGATGGGCTCTCTTATCATTAGCCTTACGCTAATTCCCATGCTTTGTACCCTTTTGCTGCGAAAGGATATCGTCGAAAAAGAGAATCCCTTTATCAAGTTTATATATCGGATTTATACCCCAGCTTTTATCTGGGTACAAAAAAACGTACGTCTGAGTCTTGGGATAACATTGGGGGCATTCCTGATTTCCATTTTTATTTTCTTTAAATTCAT
>JAYWDP010000460.1:0-3300 GCA_043779775.1 Cyclobacteriaceae bacterium | reverse complement strand
ATGGCCTGACAAGAAGCAACAAATACTTTTGAATGTTGCTGGAAATCAGTTATTAAAAGTGTCTTACGAGAATGCAACAGCTCTCCCGGAAGTGATCCCTGTTTTTCGAAAGAAGCTTTTTGAGGAAGATAAAAGCCTGGTCGAAAAGTTTAAGGCAACCGAGGAGGATTATATTGATTTCAATACCCAGCGGACATTGCCTCATAAATTTTCGCAATCAGGGCCGGGAATAGCGGTCGGGGATGTTAACGGTGATGGTTTGGAGGATTTCATTGTCGGCGGAGCAACAGGACACTTCACCTCTGTATTTACTCAATCTGGAGACGGTAAATTTGCCAGGAAAGAACTGCAGTCGAAATTACAAACCAAAGTTCAGGAAGATGAAGGTCTTTTATTATTTGATGCGGATAATGACAACGATCTTGATTTGTATGTGGTGAGTGGTTCCAATGAACCTTCTGAGTCACCGGAGGTTTTACAGGACAGATTGTATTTGAATGATGGTAAAGGGAATTTCAAACTTGATCAAAATGCACTTCCTCAGATGAAAACCAGCGGGTCGTGTGTGAGGGCAAGTGATTATGACAAGGATGGAGACTTGGACTTATTTATAGGGGGCAGGGTAATGGTTGGAAGTTATCCGATGCCAGTCGCAAGTTACCTGCTCCAAAATAATTTCGGGAAATTCACAGATGTAACCGAAGAATTGGCGCCTGATTTGAAATCAGCAGGGATGATCACGGATGGGATCTGGACTGACTTTAATTCAGATGGCTTTGATGATTTGATGGTTGTGGGCGAGTTTATGACTATTACTTTTTTAAAGAATACCGGAAAGAAATTTGTCAAGCAAAGCGACTCGGGCCTGGAGAAT
Source organism: Cyclobacteriaceae bacterium (assembly GCA_043779775.1). Taxonomy (GTDB): domain Bacteria; phylum Bacteroidota; class Bacteroidia; order Cytophagales; family Cyclobacteriaceae; genus ELB16-189. Next base: position 2,426 of record JAYWDP010000460.1, on the reverse strand, counting down.
TACAGCGGGTGGTGGAACAGTATTGCGCCAGGGGATTTTGACCAGGATGGGGACACTGATTATATTGTAGGAAACCTTGGGATCAATAACAACTATGGTGTGGATAGCATACATCCTCTCATGGTGTATGCAAAAGACTTTGATAAAAATGGGAGTATTGATCCTGTATTGGCCTGCTACATGAAGGAAAGTATGGGCAGTCTTCTTCGCAAACCTTATCCGGTACATTTTTGGGACGAACTAAACTCGCAAAGTCCCATATTCAGAAGAAAATTTGGACGGTACAAAGACTACGGAAAAGTGACAATTGATGAGCTATTTACCGAAGCGGAGCGCAAAGATGCTCTTGTACTCGAAGCAAATTATTTTCAAACAAGTTTTATAAAGAACCTTGGAAATGGAAAATTTAGTATTTGTCCGTTGGATCGATTGGTTCAAATAGCACCGGTAAATGGTATGATTGCTGAAGATTTTAATGAAGATGGTTTTTTAGACGTAGCAATGGTGGGGAATGATTATGGTAACGAGGTCTTCTCGGGTCGTTTGGATGCTTTTATTGGTGCCGTGATGCTGGGTGATGGAAAGGGAGAATTTCGTTTGCAAAGCTCGTCCAAAAGTGGCTTTTATGTCCATGGAGACGCTAAATCATTGGCTAAGTTATCTTGCAATAACCATGATATATATATTGCTACTCAAAACATGGATAGCTTAAAGGTATTCCTGACCCATACAAACAGTCAGTTTATTTTCACGCCAACGCTATCCGATCGGTTCCTGGAAGTGACCCGAAGCAGTGGGAGTAAGGAGAAAATTGAATTTTATTATGGGTCTGGGTATTTGTCACAATCGTCGCGAAGGGTGAAAATATTACGAAATGTAAAAGAGGCGGTTGTAACAGACAATAAGGGCCAAACAAGGAAGTTAACTCAATAGAGAACTACTCTTTTCAGGACTGATATTGTGGATGGGTGCTGCTTTGTCATGGTTCCTCCAAATATGAGTGCGTTTAATATTTTATAAGTTCAACGCCGCCCCCATTGGCCATGTAATTAAATGTATCATTCCAAAGTTTATCTGAAAGTCATTTACGCAAAATAATTTCAACCTCATGGAGATAGGGGATGGAGGTCTGAGCACCTTTCCTGCTTACTGAAATTGCAGCGGCGGCACTTCCAAAAAGGATGGCTTCATCGAAAGATTTATTTTGGGTAATGGCTACGGCCAGCGCCCCGTTGAACACATCGCCTGCCGCCGTGGTATCAATTACATTTGCCTTGAAAGAAGGGTAGTGCTTAAATTCCCCGCGGTTGCATAGCAGACTTCCATTTTCACCCAGGGTAATAATAACATGTTGCACCCCTTTTTCAAGCAGAAAAATTCCGGCATCCTTCGCCGATTCCAGATCGATGACATCTATTCCCGTTAACAAACTGGCTTCCGATTCATTGGGCGTTATTAGCCAAAGTCCATTATAAATATCGTCATTGATTTTTTGCGCTGGGGCAGGATTTAAAATTAGCTTGAGATTTTTGGTATGTGCGATCTGCGCAATGTATTCCACAGTTGACATGGGTATTTCTAACTGCAGCAAAACCCCTTTTGCTTCAAGGATTTTATCTTCAAACGATTGAATGTCCTTGATTGACAATTTCATATTAGCGCCGGGGGCCACAGCGATAGAATTCTGGCCTTTGTCAGATACCAATATCTGGGCAACGCCTGTAGGCTCGGTTTCATCTGTAAGAATAAATTCACTGGGCAAGCCTTCAAGACTAAATTGAGATTTCATTTTCTCTCCGAATACGTCTGGGCCAACTTTAGTAATGAATGCCACCTGACCGCCACCGCGGATGGCTGCAACCGCCTGGTTAGCCCCCTTGCCACCGAAAATCATACTGAAGTTGTGGCCTAAAATAGTCTCACCTACGACCGGGATTCTTGGGACGGATATGACCATATCCATATTGGAACTACCGATAACAAATAAGTCCTTCATGGATCAAGGGATTACCGTTGGATGTTCCTTACGCCACTTTTGAATAGATGATAAGTCCAAGACCTAAAATAAAAAAACTGAGCATGAGCGTTATCAGCCATCGTTTTGAATCAGGCAGATCTTTGAATTCTTTCCAAATGAATACTCCCCACAAGACAGCCACCATAGTTGCCCCTTGACCAAGTCCATAGGCGATTGCCGGACCTGCTTGCTCCGATGCCAAAATGCTAAAGGACATGCCAATGCCCCAGATGATGCCCCCTAAGAGTCCGATAAAATGCGATTTGGGTGACCCCAGTTTCACATAGTCACCATAGCCGACCGCCTTTCCTGCAATTGGCCAATACATATTGATCGTGTTGAATAGAAAATTGGAAAGAAATAACCCGGCAGCGAATATCACCAATGCAGTGTAAGGTGTCAGCTTACC
>JAYWDP010000459.1:0-3302 GCA_043779775.1 Cyclobacteriaceae bacterium | reverse complement strand
ATCATGCTGAAGTAGCAGGCAAAGGCGGCCCAGGCACTGCCGGTATATCCCATCACAGGGATGAGCAAATAGTTTACGGCGACAGTGATGACCGCTCCGCCGAAAGTGATCCAGGTGCCATAATAGGTTTTGTCGGTAAGTTTAAACCATACGCTGAAGTTGTAGTAAGCGCCAAGAAATAAATAGGCGAGTAATAAGATGGGGACTATGGAGAGACCTTGCCAATAGTTGGGAGCGATAAGATATTTCAGGATATCCAGGTTGATGCACACAGCCAATAGAAATAGGCAACAAGTGATAATGAAAAAGTGATTTACTTTGGCAAACAGGGCTGGGGAGTTTTTATCGTCCGCGTGTGAAAAGAAAAATGGCTCGGCGGCAAAACGAAAGGCCTGAATGCCGAGGTTCATAAGCACAGCATATTTATAGCAGGCACCAAAGATTCCCATCGCTTCCTTGTTGGATAGATCTGGATAAAAGTGATCGGGTAGCCACCAATCAAGGGTCAGCCGGGAAAACATTTCATTTGTCATTCCCGCGGCGCCGGTGAGCATGACAGGGTAAGCGTAGCGGAACATCTCCGCTGAAATTTGTGCGTCGTATGCCGGTCGCCAGGAGAGCAGGGTTTTAGAAAAAAATAGAATGAAAAAACTGTTAGCCAACAGATTAGCCAGAAACACATACCCAACGCCTACGACAGGGTTGAATGCAATTTTCAGGAAATAATAGGTAAGGCCCAGAAGCATCAGAACATTGATGATTTTAGCAGAAGCGAACAGCAGCGCTTTCTTTTCCAGTCTGAGACGCGCGAATGGGATAGCCACCAGCGCGTCCATCAACATCACCAGAGCAAGCCAGGTGACATATTCCGAATGACTGCCTACTCCCATGAAGGAAGCAACAGGTGCAGCAAACAGAATTAACGCAATGGTCAGAGGTACACTGATGAACACCACCATGGATTGCGCAAGGTCGAAGATGCGTTTGGCAACGGCGTCAGGTTTGGTGGCAAAGCGAAAGAACGCAGTTTCCATCCCAAACAGATAGACCACATTTACAAATCCAACGAAGGCATACAGTTTTGTTACTGCCCCATATTGCTCACGGTTGAAGACATAGGTATGAAGGGGAACCAAAAGAAAGCTAAGCATCCTGGGAAGGATGGTGCCTAATCCATAGAGTAAAGTTTCTCCGGCAAGGGTTTTTAGATTAGACATTCTGATAGTTAAGGCGCGTGTTCATTTTATAAGTTCGTGCATTGGCAGTAAGTGGCATTGAACCGGTACTTCAGAGATTTGATTCTCCTGACGATCACTGGGTCTCTAAGGTTGTGGTGCGGTAGTCAATAGTTCTTTCGTCAGATTCTTTAGAATATCTTCTGTCATTTCCTCCAGTCCAAACGTATGGGTCCAGCCCCAATCCTTTCGAGCCTCTGAATCATTAATGCTCTTGGGCCAGGAGTCAGCAATGGCTTGGCGAAAATCGGGACTGTAGGTAATTGAAAAATCAGGGATGTGTTTTTTTATAGTAGAAGCAACCTGAGCCGGACAAAAACTCATCGAAGAAATATTGTAACTCGTTCTGACTTTCACTTTTTCTGCCGGGGCTTCCATCAGGTCGAGGGTAGCTTTTACGGCATCCTCCATATACATCATAGGTAAATAGGTATCTGCAGCAAGAAAGCATTCATACTTTTTCTCTTGCAAGGCTTTGAAATAGATATCCACCGCATAGTCTGTAGTCCCTCCGCCCGGTGGGGTTTTCCAACCGATGAGACCAGGATACCTTAGGCTGCGGACATCAACACCATAGCGTCTGAAATAGTACGAGCACCATAGCTCGCCAGCAAGTTTGGTAATGCCATACACCGTAGTGGGATCCATAATGGTGTCTTGTGGAGTATTTTGCTTTGGAGTTGTTGGACCAAAGGCGGCTATAGAACTTGGCCAGTACACTTTATGTAGTTTTAATTCGAGAGCCGCTTCCAGCACAAAGAGCAGGCTGTCCATATTCAGCTTCCATGCCCAACGTGGGTCCTTTTCTCCGGTAGCTGACAATAGTGCTGCAAGGTGATAGACTTGAGTGATATTATTTTTCTTCAGGATTTCAAACAACGTATCCCGCTGCATGACATCAAATTTCTCATAACGGCCCTCTTTTAGAATTCCTGTGGCATCTTTGATATCCGAGGCTATCACATTGTTCTGGCCATAAATGCTCCAAAGGCCTTGAGTAAGTTCACTTCCGAGCTGGCCGCCTGCGCCAATGAGTAGAATAGTGGTTTTCTTCATAGTATTCCCGTCATGACACTTTCAGCGGGTCAGACACTTAAGCGCGAAAGTTATCAAAATTTCAGATTTACAGCTGGCCCCATTAGATTTGTTGTGTGTCAATGGAAGAATAGGTCCTGGCTTCCTTGGAGAACCAACTATTGGAAGGAAGGGTGGGCACTAAAATAGCACGCGAAATCAAACTAAAAAACACAGTACTATGTATTCACGACTTCAGCCTGTCTTACAGAAGGAACTACAGTCCATCCGCGAAGCTGGACTCTATAAAAAGGAACGAATCATTGTAACGCCTCAAGGAGCTGAGATAAAAACAATCGATGGTAAGGTGGTTATTAATTTCTGTGCTAATAACTACCTGGGTTTGTCGTCGCATCCTCGTGTGGTCGCCGCCGCCAAAAGGGCGATTGATACTCATGGATTTGGTATGTCGAGTGTGCGATTTATTTGTGGGACGCAGGACATTCATAAGGAACTTGAAAGAAAAATTTCTGAATTCCTCAGCACGGATGACACTATACTTTATGCAGCTGCTTTTGATGCCAATGGCGGCGTCTTTGAGCCCCTCTTTGGTGCCGATGACGCCATTATTTCAGATGAACTTAACCACGCTTCTATTATCGATGGTGTGCGATTATGTAAGTCGATGAGATCATTCGGTGCTGCAGATCATGCAAAGCCTGGTGGCCGAGGGCGTGAGCAAGTTGATCATCGTGACCGACGAGCCGGAGAAATACGAGGGCGCCAAACTGCTGGACGGCGTGGAAGTGCAGCATCGCGATGAGCTCGACCGCATCCAGCGCGAGTTCCGTCAAATCAAGGGATGCAGCGCCATCATTTACGACCAGACCTGCGCCACTGAAAAGCGCCGCCGCCGCAAGCGCGGCTCAATGGTGGACCCGGCCAAGCGCGTCGTCATCAACGAGCTGGTGTGTGAGGGCTGCGGCGATTGCTCGGTGCAATCAAACTGCCTGTCGGTCGAGCCGCTGGAAACCGAATTCGGCCGCAAGCGCC
>JAYWDP010000458.1:0-3308 GCA_043779775.1 Cyclobacteriaceae bacterium | reverse complement strand
GTGACAAGCTTTATACAGTGCTTTCAAGGGATTTGGAAAATTCTATTGATTCTGAAGATTTGAAAGTAAGATTGGAGTATGTAATTCAATGGGTCAGTTATCAGGCAAAGGCCAAGGCTTTTTTTCAGACGGAATTTGATTGTAAAGGACTCACTGAAGAAGTTATTGGAAAATTTCAGCCCCAGGTTTTTCAGAAACAAATTTCGATTGAAGTGTTTATTCCCGAAGGCCAGCTTGCTTATGCCGACAGGGACATGATCTCCATCGTACTCGAAAGCCTGATGTCAAATGCCATTCACTTTACGCAAACCGGGGGGAGGATTACATTTTTTTCTGGTAAAAAGGATGATTTGGTAACGCTGGGGATAAAAGACTCGGGCGTAGGCATCAGTGAAGAACAAATTCAGCAACTGTTTACAATTAACAAGGATATTCATTCGACAACCGCTGATCACAAGGGAAATGGGCTAGGCCTGGTACTAAGCAAAGACCTGGTTGAACGGAATGGAGGTAGATTGTATGTTGAAAGTGTGATCAGTCATGGAAGTACGTTTTACTTTTCAATTCCAGGAAAAAAAATTGACTAAAGGTTGCTGAAGGCCGAAGAAAATATTTTAGCTTGACAATGCAATTGACCGTGGAGCTCCGCGTCCTCCCGATATTTGCCACAAAGACACAAGGACACTAAGTTTTTTCTGAGCTTCTTTGTGGCTTGGTGACTTTGTGGCAAAAAGAATAATTTGTGTTTTGGTTCGAATTTTAAATATCAAGTTTATATTTTTTTTATGAAAGCATTGGTTCTTACGGGTCCCGGTCAGATTGAATGGCGTGAGCTGGATAAACCTGTGTTATCATACGGCAAGGCATTGATCAAGATTAAGGCAATTTCACTCAACCGAAGGGATGAGTGGATCAAGGAAGGGAAATATCCCAACATCCGGTATGGCTGTACCCTGGGATCGGATGGGGCAGGTGTGGTGGAGGCGGTGGGAGATGAAAAAGACAATGCATGGATATCGAAAGAAGTGGTGATCAACCCCAATATCGATTGGGGTTCTGATCCCGATGTTCAGGCAAAGAATTATACGATCCTAGGGATGCCCGTCAATGGTACCTTCGCGGAATACTGTTTAGTAAATATCGATAGGATTCAACCCAAGCCTTCACATTTGGATTTTCTGCAGTCTTCCGCTTTGCCCCTGGGAGGGCTTACGGCCTTCCGTGCGCTCTTCAGCAAAGGGAATCTTATGGCCGGTCAGAATATTCTCATCTCAGGATTTGGCGGCGGCGTGGCCCAATTTGCTTTTTTATTTGCACAGGCGGCTAAAGCCAATGTGTATGTGACTTCCGGTAGTGACGAGAAAATTGCACGGGCCTTGAAAATGGGAGCAAAGGGTGCCTACAATTACAAGAAAGAATCCAACTATAGTGATCTGTGGAAAACGAAGGGAGGGTTTGATCTCGTGATTGACAGCGCAGGCGGCGACCAGATCAATAGTTTCATTAAAGTATTGAAGCCAAAGGGAAAAATTGTTTTCTATGGCGCTACTAACGGGCTGCCTTCCAAAATTGATTTGTACCGCATGTTCTGGAATCAGCTTTCATTGCAAGGCACCACGATGGGCAATGATCAGGAATTTAATGAGATGCTTGCGTTTGTAGAGAAGCATCAGATAAAACCCATGATTGATTCGATACGACCGTTCGGTAAGTTGGCTGAGTCTTTTGTGGATATAACGAGGCCGAATAAGGTAGGGAAGATTGTGTTTCAGGTGGGAGTTGGCTCTTAGCTGTTGGCCTTTAGCTTTTCGCAGCTTGGTGAAACACCAAAAAAGCTAAATGCTGATGGTAAGTGGAAGCTGCAATAAATTTATGAGCGTGTTTTCGTGGATTTGTTATTGCAATTAGCCAATTGTTGATGGTAATTGTTTCTGAACAGGGTATGAAAAACGATTTCAAGAAATTATTAAGTTTCGCGTGTATGAAAAGGTTTATTTTGACAATATTAAAAACCGGCGAGAAGAATCTAAGAGACAGGAGATAATAAGAAATGAGTCTGGAAAAGAAGTAAGAAAAATGTATGCTGCGACAAATTCAGATACTTCATTTGACTTTGGGACATATTATTATGTTTACTATTTCAACTTGAGATAACAACTAACAACACTACATAACGATGGCTGTATAAGGTGTATATGTAAATATTTATCTTCGATCAGCGTTTTGGTATGATGAAAAAGTACGACTTCAAAAATCCACCACTGTTCTTTTATGCTAACCATTTGTCGAATCTCTCCCTAACCGCCACAAGCCAAGAGCCAACACCCAGCTATCCCCTCTCATACATCCAATCCTGATACGCACTCATCAACTCTTTCAACGTCTTCGCATCACCGTTCGTTTTCGCCATCTCGATTCCGGCAAGGAAAATCTGTTCAGCTTTTTCAACGGATTTCAATTCAATCAATAGTTGCGCAAATGGATAGTAAGTTGGGAGATAGTTCGGGTGAGTATGCATCAACTGATCAAAGAGACTGATGGCTTGGGCAGGGTCTGTTTTAAGATACTCCAATGCCAGAGCATATCGATTGAAGGGGTCATTAGGCTCTTCTGAGGCAAATTGTTTTAGCTGGGTCAGTCGGTCCATAAAGAATTTATTGGGATTAGTAGTAATGTAAATGTCATTTAATTAAAAAAGTGAGTAATACATTTCACACAAAGGCCACAAAGATTGATCGCAAAGAAATCGCAAAGAAAAGTCACTTTAGCGCTCTTTGCGCATTCTTTGTGCTTTTTGCGTGAACCCTTTTGCCGTTTCAAATTGGTTTCTCATGCCTTAAATAAACGACAATGAATTAGCATCCAAAATATAAACTAATCAACAAATCAACGGTTTTATTATCTTGCCAGCCTTAATATTACGGTAGTTTTAATCAATTGAGTATGAAGATTTTAGTTTGCATTACCCATGTCCCTGATACCACTTCCAAGATTAATTTTATTGAAAATAATACACGGTTTGATACCGCCGGGGTGCAATTCATCATTGGCCCCTATGACGACTATGCCTTAGCACGAGCGATTGAGTTAAAGGAGTCTTCCGGCGCTTCGGTGACTGTATTGAATGTTGGATTGTCAGAGACAGAACCCACAATTCGCAAGGCCCTTGCCATCGGAGCAGATGACGCCATCCGTGTGAATGCAGAGCCGACAGATTCATTTTTTGTCGCTTCGCAGATTGCTGAAAATGCCATAGGTTACGATCTGATCCTCATGGGTCGCGAGTCTATTGATTTCAATGGAGGTGT
>JAYWDP010000457.1:0-22799 GCA_043779775.1 Cyclobacteriaceae bacterium | reverse complement strand
ATTTTCAAATATTTTCAAATTAACAAATCACCGAAATTAACGAATCAATCTACCCAGTCTGCCACGAATAGATTCGTATCCCTCGTCCCTCCATTATTTCTATTGGAAGAAAAGATAATCTTCGTGCCATCAGGAGAAAACATAGGGAAAGAATCAAAAACTTTGTCGTAGGTTATTTGCTCAAGTCCGGAGCCGTCTTCATTGATCATGAACAGGTTGAATTCAAAGCCACGCGTTCCTTTGTGGTTGGAGCTGAAGATGATTTTCTTTCCGGAAGGATGATAAAAGGGTGCCCAATTGGCCTTGCCCAGATTCGTGATCTGCTTCAAACCGGTGCCATCGACATTGCAGATAAATATTTCCATGGCGGTCGGCGCCACCAGTCCTTGCTTCAAATAGTCCATATACTCCTTCTTCTGTTCTTCGGTTTCGAACCGTGAGGCGCGGAAGACAATCTTCTTACCGTCCGGGGAAAAGAAGGCACCCCCATCGTAGCCAAGTTCATTCGTGATCTGTTTTACATTTTTACCATTGATATCCATAACATACAGATCGAGATCTCCATTTCGGGTTGACGTAAAAACAATTTTATCCTTCTTTGGTGAGATGGTGGCTTCCGCATCATAACCGGGTGCATTCGTAAGCTGTTTTACAATTTTACCATGAAGGTCGGCCACAAAAATGTCATAGCTGTTATACACCGGCCACAGGTATCTGCCACCGGGCTTTCTTTCAGGCTCAACAGGACAATCTTTTCCACTCAGATGTGTAGAAGCGTATAAAATCTGTTTGCCATGGGGCATGAAAAAAGAACAGGTGGTCCGGCCCTGGCCTGTACTAATCATGGAAGGCTTCTTCCCATCGCTCAGGTCCATGCCTTCGAGGGGCATATAAAAGATCTGATCACAACCCAGTCCCCACTTTTTGTTGTTGGATTGGAAGCTGAAATATTTGCCATCAAAACTCCAGTACGCTTCTGCATTGTCGGCAGCAAAGGTGATCTGCCGCAGGTTTTTAAAATGCTTTTCTTGCGGGTAACGAAGCGAATCGGATGATGACCATTCATAATTCAAGTTGGGTGATTGAAAAGAAAGCAGACTTACTCCGGTCAGTAGCAAGAAAAATGTTACAAACTTCATATTAAAAATTTTGTGGTAAGTTATGATGTGTGGATAAGGTGGAATACTCTTCAACGAATATTTTATACCTTCTTATTTGCTTCCTCTTCCTTTAAAGCCCGGCGAAGAATCTTTCCGACGTTGGTTTTCGGAAGCTCGGTGCGAAACTCAAAATACCGAGGTACTTTATAGTTTGTCAGATTGGCGTGACAAAATGCTTTTAGCTCCTCTTCTGTTAACGTGGCGTCTTTTTTTACAACAAAGACTTTAATCATTTCCCCCGACTTCTGGTCCGGCAATCCGATGGCGGCCACTTCAAGTACTTTGGGATGAGAAGAAATAACATTTTCAATTTCATTCGGATAAACATTAAAGCCTGAAACTTTAATCATGTCCTTCTTTCGGTCAACGATCTTAAAAAAACCATCTTCATCCATCAGCCCGATATCACCCGTGCGAAACCACTCATTGTGAAAGAATGCGCCTTCGTTGTCCTTTTGCCAATAACCCCGCATTACCTGTGGGCCGCGGGCGCAGATCTCACCGGTTTGGCCTTGCGAAAGTTGATTTCCATCATCATCAAAGATGGCCACTTCCGTACTGGGCATGGGCAGTCCTATGGTGCCCCGCTTGTGCTTGCCATCCAACGGATTGCAACATAGCACTGGTGAGGTCTCACTGAGCCCGTAACCTTCAACGATGGGTGTTCCGGTTACCTCCTCCCACTTATTCGCGACAGCATCCTGTATAGCCATAGCGCCTCCAATTGCTCCATGGAGGTAAGTGAAGTCACATTCTTTGAAATGCTCATTGTGAAGCAATCCGCTAAACAAAGTATTTACGCCTGTGAGAATTGTGAATTTGTGTTTTCTCAATTCCTTGATAAATCCTGGCAGATCCCGTGGATTAGTAATCAGGACATTTTTCACACCCGTAGAATACATCAGGGCACCATTGACCGTCAGGCCAAAAATGTGATACATCGGGAGCGCGGTGATCATGATGTTATTCTGACTGGCAGACAGATAGGGCCTGAACCAATGTGTAATCATCATGTTGTGTGAAATGATATTGCGGTGTGAAAGCTGTGCCCCCTTTGCAATACCCGTGGTACCGCCGGTGTACTGAAGCACCGCAAGGTCCTCCACGTCGATTTTGGGCTTCTCCAGTTTATGTTTCTTCTTGTTCCCTACAACATCGTTGAATGGAATGGCATTGGGAATATGATAGTCCGGAACCATCTTCTTTATTTTCTTCACGATAAAGTTGGCCAGCGCTCCCTTTAGGACGCCAAGCATATCCCCGATGCGGGCAATGATAATATGCTTAACAGGAATCTTATCCAGGATCTCTTGCAGATTGAAAGCGAAATTCTCCAGAATCACAATTGCTGAGATGCCCGCATCTTTAAATTGATGTTCCATCTCACGAGGTGTATAAAGCGGATTGGTATTCACTACGATGAGTCCTGCCTTCAGGGCGCCTATGAATGCGACCGGAAACTGAAGGAGGTTTGGCATCTGAATGGCAATGCGGTCACCCTTTTTAAGGCCGAGTTCCTTCTGAAGGTAAGCAGCGAAGGAGGTAGAGAACTTGTCGACTTCATTGAACGTCAATGACGCTCCCATATTCACGAACGCTACACGATCCCTGTATTTTTTACTTGCAACTTGAAAGAGTTCTACGAGGGACTGGTATTCAATCGGTCCAATTTCCCGGGGGATTCCGGCAGGATATTTTTTAAACCATGGAAAATCACTTCTCATAACATACGAATATGGTTAACAATCGTTTGTTTTAAAAGTGCAGAGTTAAAAAGCTTCCGACCGGAATAAAAAAAATCCCCCTCCGTAAATGGAGAGGGATCGTTTGCTGTAGAGGAAGGGTTCGAACCTTCACGGGGAAGTTAGCTGCAGGACAGGAGAAAAACTTTAGTGGTCAACCCGTTATCCTGCGTTTATCCTTAGCTCCCCACCCTCGAGACAGGAGGGCTTGTCTGCCAATTTCAACACCCTACATTGTGTTTGATTCAACAAAGGAAGCACAAGACCATCTATTATTTCAATACAATGCCAATTTAATTACATAATTTTAAATTTATTCATACTTTTATGATAAATTGTTTAAAAAATAACTATGGCAAAAGGTAATAATTACGGAATTGACAAAACGGACCTCAAAATTCTGGAGCTTCTTATTCAGGATGCCAAGAAGCCATTCACGGAAGTGGCCAAAAAAGTGTTTGTTTCACAGGGAACAGTCCACGTAAGAATGAATAAGCTGCAGGATGCAGGAATTGTTGAAAAGACAACACTGAAGATTAATTATGCAAAACTAGGCTTTGACATAACTGCATTCATAGGTATCTATCTGGAAAAGAGTGCTTTATATGAAAAAGTATTAGAAAAACTTAAACAAATCCCGGAAATAACAAACATCCATTATACCACAGGCAATTACTCCATGTTCGTCAAAATCCATTGCCGGGATACAAACCATTTAAAAGAGGTCCTGCATGACAAAATGCAACAGGTTGAGGGCATTGAGAGGACTGAAACCATGATCTCTCTGGAAGAAAGCCTGGACAGAAGCGTTATCCTCTCAGAATAATTAATGTTGCGCCAGAACCTAAAAAGCGGATTTTTGTTGATAATTTTGAGCTATTTAAAATTAGTCTAAATACAGATGGGTAACAGTAATCAGCTTCTTGAAGAAATAACCTCGAAAGAGTACGAACATGGCTGGACGGTCGAGCTGGAGACTGATGCTGCTCCAAAGGGTTTAAATGAGGGAATTGTTCGGTTTATTTCGAAAAAGAAAAATGAACCTGAATGGCTTCTGGAATGGCGTTTAGAAGCCTTCCGTAAATGGCTAACCATGAAAGAGCCCTCATGGCCAAATGTTCAGTACCCCCCCATCAACTATCAAGATATCATTTACTACTCTGCTCCCAAGCAAAAAGTCGTACCCAAGAATCTTGAAGACATTGACCCCGAACTCTTAAAAACATTTGAAAAGCTGGGGATCTCCCTGACTGAGCAAAAGCGCCTTACGGGCATCGCAGTAGATGCTGTGTTTGACAGTGTATCCGTTGCGACTACTTTTAAAGAGAAGTTGGGAGAAATGGGAATCGTATTTTGCTCTTTCAGTGACGCCGTAAAAGAACATCCGGAACTTATTAAAAAATATCTTGGGTCTGTAGTACCCGCCAACGATAATTATTTCGCTGCGCTGAACTCTGCTGTTTTTTCAGACGGCTCCTTCTGCTACATTCCCAAAGGCGTCCGTTGCCCTATGGAATTATCCACTTATTTTCGGATCAATGCAGCGAAGACAGGTCAGTTTGAACGAACATTGATCGTTGCTGATGAAGGTAGCTATGTGAGCTACCTCGAAGGCTGCACAGCTCCCATGCGGGATGAAAATCAGTTGCATGCTGCAGTAGTAGAAATTTATGCCATGAAAAATGCGCAGGTAAAATATTCCACCGTACAAAACTGGTATCCGGGCAGCAAGGAAGGCATTGGAGGCATTTACAATTTTGTTACCAAGCGTGGCCTTTGTGCTGGTGATCATTCAAAAATCAGCTGGACCCAGGTCGAAACCGGTTCTGCTATCACCTGGAAATATCCTTCGTGCATTTTGAAAGGCGACCATTCCATAGGTGAATTTTATTCTGTTGCTGTCACCAATAATTATCAACAGGCAGACACCGGAACAAAAATGATTCACATCGGAAAAAATACGCGTTCGCGGATCGTTTCCAAAGGTATATCCGCAGGCAAATCACAAAACAGCTATCGCGGACAAGTTCACATTCTGAAGCGTGCAGAAAATTCACGCAATTCCTCACAGTGCGATTCCCTGCTGATGGGTGACCAATGTGGAGCCCACACGTTTCCTTACATCGATGTGGAAAACTGTACCTCGAAAGTCGAGCACGAAGCCACCACATCAAAAATCGGTGAAGACCAGATCTTTTATTGCCGCCAGCGCGGAATCAATGAAGAGGCTGCTGTAGCATTAATTGTCAACGGCTACGCGAAGGAAGTGTTAAGTCAGCTTCCGATGGAGTTTGCCGTAGAGGCACAGAAATTATTGGCGCTGACGCTGGAGGGAAGTGTAGGGTAATTATGGTTTAAAGTTTAAAGTTTCAGATTTCAGAATTATGTTGAGCATAAAGAATTTACAGGCAAAGATTGAGGACAAGCAAATCCTGAACGGCATTAACCTGAAGGTCAAGGCGGGAGAAGTTCATGCCATCATGGGTCCAAATGGCTCAGGAAAAAGTACCCTGGCTTCTGTGCTGGCCGGCCGTGAAGATTATGAAGTCACGGGAGGGTCGGTAGACTATCTGGAAAAAAATCTACTGGAGATGTCGCCAGAGCTTCGGGCTCAGGAAGGAATATTTCTGGCCTTTCAGTATCCGGTGGAAATCCCCGGCGTCAGCACGATCAACTTTATGAAGACAGCACTCAACCAGATTCGAATTCACCGAGGCCTTGCTGCCCTCGATGCTGTATCATTTCTGCAACTAATGAAAGAACGCATGAAGCTGGTGGAAATTGACCAATCGCTTTTAAATCGCTCGTTGAACGAAGGATTTTCCGGTGGAGAAAAGAAAAGAAATGAGATTTTCCAAATGGCCATGCTCGAACCCAAGCTCGCCATTCTGGATGAAACAGATTCAGGCCTTGATATCGATGCCCTCAGGATTGTTGCCGACGGTGTTAATAAACTCCGGAATAAAAACAATGCTATCATCGTAGTGACGCACTATCAGCGCCTGCTGGAACATATCATTCCTGATTTTGTTCATGTACTTTACCATGGCAGAATTGTAAAGTCAGGCACCAAAGAGCTTGCCCTTGAGTTAGAGGCTAAAGGCTATGACTGGATAAAGAATGAATTGGCATTAGCCTGAAGGGTATGAGCGCGATCATTGAAAAACGAAATCTTACAACTGAATTAGAATCCATCTTTCTTACGAGTGGCTTTGCTGCGGATGCTAACCGGACGAAAGCATTCAAAGCCTTTATGGCAATGGGGCTTCCTGGAAATAAGAGTGAGGAATATAAATTCACACCCATTACCAGGGCGTTGGAGAAAATATTTGAAGCAGATGCTGGCCGCGATCGTATAGAAACCCATTTGCCGTCAACGCATCTTCTATTGATTCCCGATTTAAAGTGCAATGTTCTCGCTTTTGTTAATGGCACTTTTTCAATTGAACATTCCGTATTGCTGGATGAAGATGTAAAATTTCAACTTACAAAACAGGATGCCGCGGCAAATGGAGCAGATCCCTTCGATTTATTAAATCAGGCATTACATCCTGAGCTTCTTGAAATCTCTGTCGCTTCAAAAAAATTAATTCAGCATCCGGTCGCCATCATCTACTGGTTTGATTCACCTCAATTTGTATTTGCCAACCCGCGCTGGAAGTTCACATTGGGCGCACAAAGTTCCGTTTCAATTATCGAATATACTTTAAGCCCCGGATCAATATATTTCAACAACAAGCATTCTCTTATTGAGGTCGGTGAGAATGCATCACTGGAATTCACGAGCATCCAAAATGGACCGGCGACAGATATTCAGGTCAACAATTCCTTTGTTCATATCTCCTCGTCTGCCCGGGTGGCTTGTTTCACTATAACTCTGGATGGCCAACTTGTGAGAAATAATCTTTCATTAATAGTAGACGGACAGGGCGTGGATGCGCATCTTCACGGTCTGTATTTGATTACCAAAAATACCCTTGCTGATAATCACACCGTAGTGGACCACCGCAAGCCCAATTCTTATAGCAATGAATTGTACAAGGGCATTATGAATGGAAATGCCAAAGGAGTTTTCAACGGCAAGATTTATGTGCGCCCCGATGCACAAAAAACCAATGCTTTCCAATCCAACAGAAACATCCTCCTGAGTGAATCGGCCACGATAAATACTAAACCCCAGCTTGAAATCTGGGCGGATGACGTGAAGTGTTCCCATGGCTGCACTACCGGCCAAATGGATGAAGAGGCGCTCTTCTATTTGCGTTCGCGGGGTATTTCAAAAGAAATGTCGCGGAGCATGCTGTTGAATGCTTTTGCCGCCGAAACAATAGCGCCAATGAAAAATGAAATGCTTAGGAATTTTTTAGATGGACTTATCACCGAAAAACTTAATAAAAGCTTCTGACTATGGATGTCACCGCCTCCATTGTACAAGATCTTGATGTTGCAACCCTACGGAAGCAATTTCCCATCCTTCATCAAAAAATAAATGGAAAAGACCTGGTATATTTTGACAATGCGGCCACTACGCAAAAGCCACAGGCAGTCATTCAGGCATTGACAGATTACTACACTGGCTATAACGCAAACATTCACCGCGGTATTCACACACTCGCAGAAAAAGCAACCCGGGCATTTGAAGAGACGCGTACCATGGCGCAGCAGTTTCTGGGAGCCCAGCATGTAGAGGAAATTATTTTTGTGCGCGGCGCAACGGAAGCCATCAACCTGGTAGCCTCCAGTTATGGAAGGACTTTTCTCAAAGCGGGTGATGAAATTCTGATCTCCGGGCTGGAACACCATTCCAATATTGTGCCCTGGCAAATGGTCTGTGAGGAGAAGGGTTGCAGACTTCAGATCATACCGGTAATGGCAAGCGGTGAGTTGGATATGGGAAAATTCACTAGGCTACTTTCCACGAAAACAAAATTGGTTGCCGTCAACCATGCTTCCAATAGCCTGGGAACGATCAATCCCATCCATGAAATCATTCAGAAATCGCATGAACAAGGCGCTGTGGTATTGATCGACGGCGCACAGGCTGCCGCCCACATGGATATTGATGTGCAAGAACTTGATTGTGACTTTTACTGTATCTCCGGACACAAAATGTACGGACCTACGGGGGTAGGCATTCTATACGGAAAGAAAGAACATCTTGAGAAAATGCCTCCGTACATGGGAGGCGGTGAGATGATCCGCAATGTCACATTTGAAAAAACCACGTATAACGATCTCCCCTATAAATTTGAGGCAGGAACACCAAACATAGCCGATGTAATAGCCTATAAAGAAGCGTTTGTCTTTATTAACTCCCTGGGGAAAAATAAAATGGCCGCTCATGAAAATAATTTGCTGCAATATGCTGCGAAGGAACTCAATAATCTGAAAGGCTTAAGGCTCATAGGAACCGCGAGGGAAAAAGTGAGTGTCCAATCATTCCTAGTGGATGGCATTCATCCTTTTGATATCGGGCAGATGCTGGATGCCAGGGGAATTGCTGTAAGAACAGGTCATCATTGCACTCAGCCCCTGATGGACCATTTCGGAATTGAAGGCACCGTAAGGGCTTCCTTTGCTATTTATAACACAAAGGAAGAAATCAATAAATTAGTGGAGGGCGTTGATCGCATTATTAAGTTTCTAAAATGACCATCACAGAAACACAGGAAGAGATTATCAATGAGTTTTCGTTACTCGAAGGCGATCTTGAGATGTCGGTCATGTACCTGATGGAGCTAGGTCAAAAACTTCCCTTCCTGGCCGAAGAGGATAAGGTAGATGACAATATCGTAAAAGGCTGTCAATCGAAGGTATGGCTCACAACCGAACTGAAGCATGAGCGAATCTTCTTTGTTGCTGATAGCAACACGGCTATTACCAAGGGACTTGTAAGTTTACTGATTCGCATCTTCAGCGGTCATCTGCCGGAAGAAATTCTGAAAGAAGAACTTTATTTCATGCATAAGATAGGCATGGAACGCTTTATTGGAACTCAACGATCCAATGGATTTGCTTCCATGATCAATAAAATGAAAATGTACGCATTTGCATACGAGACAAAATTAAAAATTCAAGCTTGAGCGAGGAAGTGCAAAATATTGAATCCAATGTGGCAGCGTCCCTTGAAGTCCCAGGCTTACGGGAAAAGATCATGGGCGCCATCAAGACCGTTTATGATCCTGAGATCCCGGTTGATATTTTTGAATTGGGGCTGATCTATGAGATTGAAATTTTCCCGATCAATAATGTGCACGTTCTCATGACGTTGACTTCCCCTTCCTGTCCTTCAGCCGAAGCCATTCCCACGGAAGTGGAGCAAAAAATAAAAGCGATACCCGGTGTCAATGATGTGAAGGTGGAAATTACCTGGGACCCACCCTATTCGCAAGACATGATGAGTGAGGCTGCTAAATTGGAACTAGGATTCCTTTAACTTTGTTATTTAAACCGAACTAAATAAATCATACAATTATGGGCATGTATCCTGAACAACTGGTCGCTCCAATGAGATCGGATCTTACGAGCGCCGGATTTAAAGAATTGAAAACATCAGCAGATGTTGAGAAACAGATAAAAGATGAAAAAGGTACAACCCTCCTCGTCATCAACTCTGTATGCGGATGTGCCGCTGGCGCAGCCCGACCTGGCGTAAAGTGGGCATTGCAAAACAGCGCAAAGAAACCCGATCATCTGGCAACCGTATTTGCCGGCGTAGATACCGAAGCAGTCTCCAAAGCAAGACAACTGACGATGCCTTACCCTCCTTCTTCACCTTCCATCGCTTTATTTAAAGATGGCGAGTTGCTTCATTTTGTTGAACGTCATCATATCGAAGGAAGGAACGCACAAATGATTGGCGAGCATCTCGTCGAAGTCTTTGATGAGTTCTGCTAATACAATGTAAACTCAAATTAGCCGTTCCGATTCATCCGGGCGGCTTTTTTGGCTTCTGGCTGACCCCAGCGGAATAAAATTCTGAACCTTTTTTTCATATCCCTGTTGTTTAACCGATCTATGAAAGTATCCGTCTCGCGCACAGAGCATTTTAATGCCGCACACCGACTGTTCAATGCCGGCTGGACGGATGAAAAAAATGAAGCGGTGTTCGGAAAATGCAACAACCTCAATTTCCACGGACATAATTACGAACTAATTGTAACCCTTTCAGGGGAACCCGACGCGATGACAGGTTACGTTTTCGACCTGAAAGTATTGAGTGACTTAATTAATGGTCATATCATTAAACAATTTGATCATAAAAACCTTAATTTAGATACAGCCTACTTCAAGGGACTGAATCCGACTGCAGAAAACATTGCAATAGTGAGCTGGCGAATCTTGCGGCAGCTGATTGATCCAAAATTTGAATTGAAAATCAAGCTCTATGAGACAGAAAGAAATTGTGTTGAATATCCGGCCGTTTGACGAACTCCAGTCCGACGACCTTAAATCCCGCTCCTGGAACACGCCCATGCGGGAAGATGCATTTCTTCTATCCGATGAAGAGAAGATTGACAAGATTGAACTTCATATCCGTGAGATCATGCAGACCCTGGGTCTCGATCTGACCGATGACAGTCTTAGCGGCACCCCCCGTCGAGTTGCTAAAATGTATGTGAAAGAAGTTTTCAGTGGACTCAACCCAAAGAACCGTCCGATTACAAAACTTTTTGAAAATAAATATAACTACGATGAGATGCTCGTAGAAAAGGAGATCACTTTTTATTCTCATTGTGAGCACCACCTCGTCCCCATCTATGGCCGTGCCCACGTGGCCTATTTTTCATCGGGCAAAGTGATTGGACTTTCAAAGATCAATAGGATCGTTCAGTATTATTCCAAGCGGCCCCAGGTACAGGAAAGACTTACCGTCCAAATCGGTAAGGAAATGGAGCGGATACTAAAAACGGAAAGTGTTGGCGTTGTCATCGATGCCAATCACATGTGCGTTGCCATGCGCGGCGTGGGCGATACCAACAGCAAGACAGGGACCGCTTATTTTTCAGGGAAGTTTAAAGATGAAAATGTAAAGCGCGAGTTTCTCAATTTCATTAACAGCAAACAGTCGCTCTTGTAACGGGCTCCACCTTCTTTATTTAGTTTTATAAGAATTACAACCGAGCTGTTGAAAAAGGTTCACCGCCTTTAAAACAAAACCGGATGGATTGCGAAGATCAAATCTTCGCCACTTAAGATTTGTAGATTTTACCAAAAAGTAAGAGTTCAGGCTTGATCAGTAGCAAAAAACCAAACCAGGTTGCTCTGGCCAATCAATTCATCCTTCATATCATCTATTCAAGTAACTATCA
Source organism: Cyclobacteriaceae bacterium (assembly GCA_043779775.1). Lineage (GTDB taxonomy): Bacteria > Bacteroidota > Bacteroidia > Cytophagales > Cyclobacteriaceae > ELB16-189. The sequence continues at coordinate 11,585 of JAYWDP010000457.1, read as the reverse complement.
TAAACATTATCTAACTTGAATCTAACCTTAGGATTATCCCTGTAGGCCCCATTTCACGGGCATTGTTAGTTTTGAATCATTGCCAAACCTGTTGTAGCTTAGCACCTCCACTTTGAAATTAATTACTATGGTATTTGATTTAGAGATGATCAAAAAGCTGTACACAGCAATGCCAGGCCGGATTGCCAAAGCCCGCCAGGTAGTGGGTAAACCACTTACTTTATCAGAAAAAATACTCTATTCTCACTTGCATTCCAGTCAAAAGTTTGAGGCTTTTGGCCGGGGTAAGTCATACGTGGATTTTACTCCGGACCGGGTGGCTATGCAAGATGCCACCGCCCAAATGGCGCTTTTGCAGTTCATGTCCGGGGGAATACCCAAAGTTCTGGTACCCTCTACGGTACATTGTGATCACCTGATCCTGGCAAAAAATGGCGCCAAGCAAGACCTTGCTGAATCCATTACCGCTAGCGGCGAAGTCTTCAATTTTCTGGAATCCGTTTCCAACAAATACGGCATCGGTTTTTGGAAACCGGGGGCCGGAATTATCCACCAGGTTGTGCTCGAAAACTATGCCTTCCCAGGCGGAATGATGATCGGCACAGACTCCCATACCGTTAATGCCGGCGGACTTGGAATGGTAGCCATCGGAGTAGGCGGTGCCGATGCGGTAGATGTGATGTCAGGCATGGCGTGGGAATTAAAGTTCCCAAAACTCATCGGGGTAAAGTTAACGGGAAAGCTCAGTGGATGGACTTCATCCAAAGATGTCATACTTAAAGTTGCCGGCATCCTCACGGTAAAGGGTGGCACGGGCGCCATCGTGGAATATTTTGGACCCGGTGCTCTGACCCTATCTTGTACAGGAAAAGGAACGATCTGTAACATGGGTGCTGAAATTGGCGCCACCACTTCGACCTTTGGATATGACGAGAAGATGGCAGAATACCTAAGGGGTACCGACCGTGCAGAAGTTGCCAAGCTGGCTGATAAAATTAGAGAACATCTCACCGGCGATCCGGAAGTATATGCCAATCCAAAAAACTATTTCGATCAGGTAATTGAAATTGATCTCTCCACATTGGAGCCCCATGTCAACGGCCCCTTCACCCCTGACCGCGCCATTCCTATTTCAAAATTTGCAGACGAAGTTCGCGCCAACAACTGGCCACAGCAATTGGAAGTTGGACTGATCGGATCATGTACCAACTCCTCGTATGAGGACATCACGCGTTCTGCTTCCCTGGCAAAGCAAGCGGTGGACAAAAAATTAAAGGCGAAGGCGGAGTTTACCATCACACCCGGCTCCGAGAAAGTACGTTACACTGTCGCCCGCGATGGGTACCTCAGCATCTTTGAGAAGATGGGCGGGGTAGTGCTGGCCAATGCCTGCGGACCTTGTATCGGTCAATGGTCACGACATACCACGGACCCCAACCGCAGAAACTCAATCATCACTTCGTTCAACCGGAATTTTGCCAAACGTAACGATGGCAACCCCAACACGCATGCCTTTGTTGCCTCTCCCGAAATTACTACTGCGTTTGCCATCGCCGGTGATTTGACTTTTAATCCATTAAAAGACACTTTGATCAATGAAGAAGGAATAGCAGTAAGGTTGGATGAACCGAAAGGAGCAGAATTTCCGCCGAACGGTTTTGATGTAAAAGACCCAGGCTACCTTGCCCCTGCAAAAGACGGCAGCAAGATTCAAGTTAAAATCGATCCCAAGTCAAAGCGACTGCAAGCATTAAGTCCATTCACCGCCTGGGATGGAAAAAACTGGGCTGGTGTGAGGGTCTTAATAAAAGCAAAGGGAAAATGTACGACCGATCATATCTCCATGGCAGGACCTTGGCTTCGCTTCCGGGGTCACCTGGATAATATCTCTGACAATACATTAACAGGCGCAACCAATTTCTACAACGACAAAACTGATAACGTCAGGAATCTCCTGACGAGTCAATATGGCCCAGTACCTGCAACACAAAGAGCTTACAAAGCTGCCGGCGTTTCCACCATCGTAGTGGGTGACCACAATTACGGAGAAGGATCGTCCCGTGAGCATGCTGCCATGCAGCCACGTCACCTCGGCATCAAGGCCATCCTTGTAAAATCTTTCGCCCGAATCCACGAGACGAATTTGAAAAAGCAAGGAATGCTCGCTATCACTTTTGCGAACGAGGCTGACTACAATAAATTCCAGGAAGAAGATTTTATTGATTTTACAGACCTGGCATCTTTCGCCCCTGACAAGCAACTGACGTTGGCATTAAATCACAAGAATGGTTCGAAAGACACCATCAAAGTAAATCATACCTATAATGCCGGGCAGATTGGATGGTTCAAGGCAGGATCTGCATTGAATCTTATGGCGAAGCAAATTGCTGCCAGCCAAAAGTCCAATAAGCCGACGGTTAAAAAAGCTAAGGCAGCGAAAAAGACCGTAAAGAAAGCAGCAAAAAAAATTAAAAAAGCTGCAAAAAAGGTCGCCAAAATAGTGAAGAAGGCAGCTAAAAAATTTGCCAGGAAAGTAACAAAGAAGAAAAGCAGAAGATAGAAATTTGGTTTCCGTATAAAGGCGCACTTGCCTTTTTTAAGTTCAATTTTTCCGATTAATAAATTTCCCGGAGTATCATCCTGAATTCATTCAGCATCATTGCTGTGGCACCCCAGACAATTTCATTGTCAATGAGGAAATGTGGCGCCCTCATGGGATACATCCTCGCAACAAGAATCTCTTTGGTACGTACAGCATCGTCTTTAATAAGTTCGTCGAGACTGCCTTCCAATACCCTTACTACTTCAACCGGGTCGGGGGTGAACGTTGTTTTTAATTTCTGATACGCTACAATGGGTGTGACCATAAAATTACTGGGTATCACAAAAAACTGCGTCAGCTTTCCAATGACTTTAAGATTGGCTGAACGTATTCCAATTTCCTCCTCACCTTCTCGTATGGCGGTCTGTTCATTGGTTTCATTTTCCTCTCCTTTGCCTCCTGGAAAGCTGATCTGACCTCCATGGGTTCCAACATAATCAGGCCTCTTGGTCAATGGGAATTTCACAATACCTTCATCCGGATAAAGCAGAATAAGCACAGCTCCTGGTTTCGGAGGGGCCTTATGTTCAAACTTGGGGCGAATATCACCCAACGGCTCTGCGCGTAAAGGCTCATGAGCGATGGCACCGGGCAAAGGCTCCTGCAGTCTCTCCCGTAATCTTTCTATAAGTTCATTGAATTCTAACGACATGATTTCAATACTTCCGGCGTTGCCATTTTATCCCCCACTCGTTCAGACATCCTCAACTGCTCACAGGCTTCTTTCATTTTGTTGGTCTTCCTATATGCCATTCCCAGATAAAAGTGAATCCGGTCGATGAATGAATCCATCGAGAGGGCTTGTTTCAATAATTGTACCGCACGCTCATACTCTCCAGACAGCAAATAATAAATTCCCTTGTTTCTATAGGCCCATCCGTTCTCTGAATCCAGGAGAATACTTTCGTCGATGTCACGAAGGGCCTCAGTAAGTTTATTCTTCATAAGAAAAATAAATCCACGGTTATTAAGAAAATAGGGCTGCTTAGGAGCAAGCCTCAAAGCTTTCTCAATTTGTATTAGCGCCTGCTCATTATTGTTACGGCTGATTTCAATCATGGAAAGCGTATTATAAATATTAGACTCCTTTGGGTTTAACTGCCTAGCCCGATTGAGGTCCTTTTCTGCATCTTCATATTGGCGGAGATAATATTTCACCGTTCCGCGGTTCACCAGATATTCGACATTGTCAGCGTCCAAATTTATGGCCTTGTTGAACGCTGCGAGCGCCAAGGGGAAGTCACGCATCCTGGTTGCGATAAGGCCCTGGAGAAAATAGGCTACGGCCGTATCGGGCTTCGCAGCGATTATTGTTTTGACATCCTGTTGCGCGTTGAAATACTGCTTTAGTTCAAAGTAGGTGTTGGCACGGTTGAAGTATGCCGGCAGAAATAAGGAATTACAAACAATGGCCTTGTTGTATGAATTCAACGCTTCCTCCATGAGATTTTGCTGAAAACTGATGGTCCCCAGGTTATTCAGAGCATCCGCAAAGCATGGATCAATTTTCAATGCCTGATTGAAATAATAGGCAGCCTGCTGGGTATTGCGTTCCTCCAGCGATAGGTTTCCTTTCAAAAGCAGCTGCTGTAGCCTGAATTCTTTATTGTCGGAGCAAGCCAATGCAATAGATAGAACCAGGATAACTGTTAGGACCTTTCGTTTCATTATTAAAGAATAAATCTATGAAGAATCATGGTCCGATCGATATTCGCTTCCCGAATAACCCTGTTTCACCCGGGATTGTTCACAATCACATCTAATCAAGCAGGTAAAGAAGTTCATTTTAAGGATTTTCTTCAAAATGATTTTGTTTTTCGGTTGCCACGGCCTTTATTTGCATCACAATGAAACAAACACAAAACATCCATCTGTACCATCATCATGCTTCAGCATGTTGAAAGGCAGGTTTATGTTTTGATACCATACAATTCATATTAAAAGCTTGCCGGAGGGCAGGCTTTTTTTTTGGCCAACCACTTGGTAGTGATAAAATGAGACAAATTAAGTACAGAAATTTATGAAAGAGGTTTTACGAATTGCCATTCAAAAATCAGGTCGCTTGCAAGAGGGGTCTCTGGCGCTTCTTAAAGATTGCGGATTGTCGATCAGCAATGGGAAAGATCAATTGAAGACACAGGCAGCCAACTTCCCGCTTGAAATATTGTTCTTGCGTGATGATGATATCCCAGAATACATCGAAGACGGGGTTGCCGACGCAGGAATTATTGGTGAAAATGTTTATATAGAAAAACAAAAAAATAATATTCTAATCAAGCGTCTTGGTTTTGCCAAATGTCGTTTGTCGATCGCGGTGCCCAGAACCGAAAACTACCAAGATTCCTCCTGGCTCACTGGAAAAAATATTGCGACCTCCTTCCCGAACATTGCCAAACAATTTTTACTTAAGAAGGGAATTCAGGCTGACATACACCAAATCAGTGGATCAGTGGAAATCGCCCCCGGCATCGGCCTGGCCGACGCAATTTTTGATATTGTAAGTACCGGCAGTACCCTCATCAGCAATGGCTTGCGTGAAGTTGATGTGGTCATGCAATCTGAGGCCGTCATGATCGCCCGACCCGACCTCAGTGAATCTAAACAAAATATTCTGGACCAACTGCTGTTCAGAATCGAGTCGGTAAGCTCCGCTAAAAACAATAAATACATTCTGCTGAACTGTCCCAACGAAGCCATTCAAAAAATTACGGATGTAATACCAGGCATGAAAAGTCCCACCATCATGCCCTTGACCCGGCCAGGATGGTCCTCGCTTCATTCTGTTGTGAATGAAAATGATTTCTGGGAGAAAATAGGATTACTTAAATCATTCGGCGCCGAAGGTATTTTAGTAATCCCCATCGAGAAGATGATCGCATAACATGAAATGTTTTAACAATCCTGCGAAAGACACCTGGCCTGATATAATCAGACGTCCCCAGATTGAACTCGAATTCCTCGAAAGCTCTGTCCGCAATACAATTAATCGTGTGCGAATGTCTGGCGATAATGCATTGAAAGAACTTACATTTCAATTCGACGGAGTAAAACTTGAAGTGTTGGAAGTTTCTGAAAAAGAAACCAAATCAGCCATTGCTTCATTGGATGAATCCATTAAAAATGCCATGCAGGTTGCAGCCGCCAACATTCGCAAATTTCACTTCCATCAAAAAAGAGAGACTATCGAAATAGAAACGATGCCGGGTGTTAAGTGCTGGCGAAAGCATGTTCCAATTCAAAAAATTGGAATCTATATTCCCGGAGGAACGGCTCCCCTGTTCTCAACGGTACTTATGCTCGGGATTCCCGCTCAACTGGCGGGTTGCAGAGAAATTATCATGTGCACACCTCCGGACAAGAATGGCTTGATCCCCTCTGCGATTTTATTTGCAGCCTCATTATCCGGAATTAAAAAAATATACAAAGTCGGAGGAGCGCAAGCTATTGCTGCTATGGCCTATGGAACACAAAGCATACCTGCTGTCTACAAGATATTCGGGCCAGGCAACCAATATGTTACCAAAGCGAAGCAAATCGTTAACGCAGATGGTGTCGCCATTGACATGCCTGCCGGACCTTCGGAAGTTATGGTCATCGCTGACCTGACGGCCGATGCATCCTTTGTCGCTGCCGATCTTCTCTCCCAGGCTGAACATGGAACCGACAGTCAGGTGGTCCTCGTGTCCCTGAGTGAATCCAAATCTTTGGAAATACAAAAAGAGATTGATCGACAACTGGAAAAATTGCCACGCAAGGAGATTGCCAGACAGGCAATCCAGCACAGTCTGGTCATAAACTTCGCAAACAAAGAATCTGCTATTCATTTTGCGAATGAATATGCGCCAGAACACTTGATCATCAATACTTCAGATCCTGACAGCCTTGCGGATAAAATTGAAAATGCAGGATCAATTTTTCTTGGACCCTATTCCCCAGAGGCTGTCGGTGATTATGCCTCCGGCACCAATCATACCTTGCCCACGCATGGATTTGCCAAGGCCTACAGTGGCGTGTCACTGGAAAGTTTTATGAAAATCATTACTTATCAAAAAATTACAGCGGAAGGACTTAAAATCCTGGGGCCTACGGTTGAGGTCATGGCTAAGGAGGAATGTTTAGAAGGTCACCGGCAAGCTATTTCGATACGCCTAAATAATCTAAGTGAAAGAAATTGATATTTTATCGCTGGCGCGTGAAAATATAAGATCCTTAAAACCTTATTCCTCTGCGAGGGATGATTTTAATGGTTCGGCTTCAGTATTCCTGGATGCCAACGAAAACCCATTTCCGAATAGTTTTAACCGGTATCCGGATCCTCATCAAAAGATTCTCAAAGAAGCCATCACCAAAATAAAAAATATTTCAGTCTATCAACTCTTTCTTGGCAATGGCAGTGATGAAGCCATCGACCTTCTGTTCCGTGTCTTCTGTGAACCAGGCAGGGACTCTGTAATCATTCCCCAACCCACGTATGGTATGTATTCAGTGAGTGCTGCCATCAACCATGTTAAAATAATCTCCATTACCCTCACTCCCGCTTTTGAACTGGATGCCTTATCAGTACTGGGTACGGTTACAGCACAAACCAAGATGATCTTTCTCTGCAGTCCCAATAATCCATCTGGCAATTTGCTCAAGGAAGCGGAGATTGAATATCTATTAAATAAATTTTCTGGCCTTGTAGTAGTGGATGAAGCCTACATTGATTTTACTGAATCAAAAAGCTGGAGTACCCGGTTGCAAGAATTTCAGAATCTGGTTATCCTTCAAACATTCTCCAAGGCTTGGGGATTGGCTGGATTGCGCCTTGGCATGTGTTTGGCGCATCCGGAAATCATCAAGCTTCTCAACAAAGTAAAACCTCCCTACAACATCAATGCCTTCACGCAATCAGAAGCTTTAAAAGCCATTACATCCGATGGCGCTCAAAAAGCTCAATGGGTTGCTGCCATCCGGAAAGAAAGGGACAACTTAAGAAAGAGTTTATCCAGTGTACCTTCCGTAAAAAGAATTTATCCGTCAGAGGCTAACTTCCTGCTGGCAGAAGTTGCCGATGCCGGTAACCTGTATGGCCAACTGGTTACGAAAGGCATCATCGTCCGTGACAGGTCAAAAGTAATTTTATGCAACAACTGCCTGAGAATAACCGTCGGTACGCCCGAAGAAAATAGTTTACTTATCCAAGCCATGAGAGCATTATGAAACGTGTATTGTTTATTGACCGGGACGGAACCCTCATCATCGAACCGCCCGACGAACAGATCGACAGCCTTGAAAAACTGGAGTTTTACCCGGGCGTATTTTCTGGCCTGGCAAAAATCGCCAATGCAGGAAATTATGAACTTGTCATGGTTACCAATCAGGATGGTCTGGGTTCGCCATCCTTTCCGGAAGAAACCTTCTGGCCTTCACACAACAAGATGCTCCATGCTTTTGAAAATGAAGGAATAAAATTCAATCAGATATTTATCGATAAATCATTTCCTCATGAGAATAAGCCAACCCGTAAACCTGACATTGGATTACTGACAGGCTTTCTCTCATCTGAATATGATTTAACAAATTCCTACGTGATTGGAGACAGGGTCTCCGATATTGCTTTGGCTAAAAATCTCGGAGCTAAAGGGATTCTGCTGGGTACGAACGAAAAAAAGGATGAGCTAAAAAACAACGACCTTCTATCCCACTGTTCACTGCTAACTACTTCATGGGAAGAAATTCACACACTCCTATCAGGCTCGGTCCGGAGAGCAAGCGTCCACCGCAAAACAAAAGAAACCGATATCTCCGTTGAACTAATCCTCGATGGATCCGGCTTCAGCAAATTACAAACAGGATTGGGATTCTTTGATCATATGCTTGACCAACTGGCACGACATGGTCGTATGAACCTGAATGTCGAGGTGAAGGGTGATTTGCACATTGACGAACATCATACCATTGAAGATACGGCCCTCACACTGGGAGAAACTTTTACCATGGCGTTGGGCGATAAACGAGGCATTGAGCGCTATGGATTTTGTCTGCCCATGGATGACGCCCTGGCCCAGGTGGCAATCGATTTTAGCGGGCGTCCCTGGCTGGTCTGGGATGTCGAATTTAAAAGGGATAAAATCGGAGAAATGCCCACGGAGATGTTTTTTCATTTCTTTAAGTCCTTTGCTGATGCGGCTAAGTGTAATTTAAATATCAAGGCAGAAGGAACCAATGAACACCACAAGATTGAAGCTATTTTTAAAGCTTTCGCGAAAGCGCTTCGGATGGCTGTAAAGAATGATGGAACAGACTATTTACCCACAACGAAGGGGATGATTTAGTTCCGGGTTCTGAGTTCCGGGTTCGCACAACTCGGAACCCGGAACCGGGAACTCGGAACTTTGAACTTTGAACTTTAAATATGCAGATCGCAGTAATCAAATACAATGCCGGTAACATTCGATCCGTTTCCTTCGCTCTTGAGCGTCTGGGCGTAAGTTTTTCAATCACCGATTCATCGGAAGAAATTCAGTCCGCTGACAAAGTGATCTTTCCAGGAGTCGGCGAGGCGAACAGTACTATGCGCTATCTACGGGACAGGAAGCTAGATGAGGTAATTAAAAATCTCCGACAACCGACCTTGGGTATATGCCTTGGCATGCAGCTGATGTGTCGTTATTCAGAAGAAAACGATACAACGTGCCTGGGAATCTTTGACGAAACCGTTGTTCGATTCAAGAGTGAGACCCTTAAAGTCCCCCATATGGGTTGGAATTCACTGGAGAACGTCTGCGGCTGGTTGGAGCCATCATTAGAAAATAATTACGTTTACTTTGTGCATAGCTATTTTGTTCCCTTATCTTCACATACCGTAGCGCAAACAGATTATGGAGTTCCGTTTACTGCTGCTTTACAGAAGGATAATTTTTATGCCGTTCAGTTTCACCCGGAAAAATCAGCCGAATCTGGTGTGATGGTACTTCAAAATTTTCTGCAACAAAAATAGACCATGAGGATTATTCCTGCGATCGATATCATTGGTGGCAAATGTGTGCGGCTCACACAGGGCGACTACGGCAAAATGAAAGTCTATCGCGAGAACCCGGTGGAGGTTGCGAAAGAGTTTGAAGAAGCTGATCTGGAATATCTCCACCTCGTAGACCTGGACGGGGCCAAGAAAGGGAAAGTGGTGAATTGGAAAGTGATCGAATCAATTCAGGCCAAGACAGCACTGAAAGTAGATTTCGGCGGAGGTGTTAAGACGGATGCTGAGGTGGAAGAATTACTTGAAATGGGTATTGAGCAGATTAACATCGGTAGCATGGCGGTGCAAAAGCCGAATGTATTTATTGAATGGATCAATAAATACGGAAGCGAAAACTTCATTCTGAGTGCAGACGTCAAAAATGAAAAAATTCAATTGAGCGGATGGGCCGAAGCCTCCGCTATGAACATATATGATTTCACATCTAAATTTGAAAAGGAAGGACTGCAATATATCACGTGTACGGACATCAATACGGACGGCATGCTACAGGGTCCTAACTTCGGCCTATATAAGAAATTAAAGAAGCGCTTTCCCAAGCTGAAGATAGTTGCCAGCGGTGGCATTACTTCTGTCAACGACCTAGAAGAACTTAATTACATCAAAGTATACGGGGCCATCGTAGGCAAAGCCATCTATGAAAATAAAATCAAGTTGTCAGAATTAAAGGATATCTAATGCCCGGTTGTGCTGACTAAAAGAATCATACCCTGTCTTGACATAAAAAACGGCCGAGCCGTCAAAGGCACAAACTTTGTTCAGCTACGGGACGCCGGTAATCCGGTGGAACTGGCTATCCGTTATATGGAAGAAGGCGCCGATGAATTGGTGTTCCTCGACATCAGTGCTACGCAGGAAGAACGAAAGACATTTTCTTCCCTTGTCAGGGAAATTGCAAAACACATCAACATACCATTTACTGTGGGAGGAGGAATCAGCACCATAGAAGATGTCGCTCCCCTGCTCGATGCCGGTGCTGACAAAGTGAGCATCAATTCAGCCGCAGTAAAAAGACCCGATTTGATCGACAGTCTTTCCAGGGAGTTTGGGTCACAATTTATCGTGCTGGCCATTGACGCCAGAAAAATTGATAATCAATGGATCGTACATACCCACGGAGGGACGAAGCCCACGGAAAGAAAGTTATTTTCCTGGTCAAAAGAAGCTCAGCAAAGGGGAGCCGGCGAAATTCTTTTTACCAGTATGGACCACGACGGTACCAAGCACGGCTTTGCCATCGATCCATTACGCAAACTCAATCAATTGTTAAGCATTCCCGTCATTGCCTCCGGAGGCGCTGGCCGCAAAGAAGACTTTTTGGAAGTCTTTACACTCGGCATGGCCGACGCTGCATTGGCAGCAAGTATTTTTCATTTCCACGAAGTACCCATTCCAGAATTAAAAATATATCTCAAACACAACAACCTACCCATCCGATATGGAGAAAAATCCCAACTTCAGCAAGTTTAACGGATTAGTTCCGTGCATTATCCAGGATGACGAAACCGAAAAAGTTCTGATGTTGGGTTTTATGAATGCTGAAGCCCTGGTAAAAACGCGCCTGGAAAAGCGAATAACCTTTTTCAGCCGTACTAAGCAAAGGCTTTGGACCAAGGGCGAAACTTCAGGCAATTTTCTTGAAGTTGTAAGTATTCTGACCGATTGCGATAACGACACCCTCCTTATTAAAGTAAAACCAAGGGGACCGGTCTGTCATACCGGCGCTGACACCTGCTTCCTGGAAATAAACAAAAAGCAAGGACTGGGATTTCTGGAATCGGTTATCGAAGAGCGGAAAAAGAACCCCCAACCAGGGTCCTATACCAACCGTCTGCTTGACAGCGGCATCAACAAAGTAGCCCAGAAAGTAGGCGAAGAGGCCGTCGAATTGGTAATCGAAGCAAAAGATAATGATCGTGATAAATTTTTAAATGAAAGCGCCGATTTGATGTATCACTATCT
>JAYWDP010000456.1:0-3324 GCA_043779775.1 Cyclobacteriaceae bacterium | reverse complement strand
TACGGTAAGTAGTAATACCTGAAAGCAAGGCTCGCCGGGCAGCATCGAGGTTATCGATGTGGGTATGAACATCCATCATGCCCGGGATCGCATAATTGCCCAGGCAGTTAATGACTTCATATTCCTTGGGTAGGACCTCTCCATCCTTGCTTATCTTCTCGATCTTGCCGGCTTTCACGTAGATGATGGAGTTCGGATATATCTTATTATCAACACCGTTGAAGAGATTAACGTTGGTGAGGACATAATTTTTCTGAGGCAATTGAGCATACGCCCGATGGCTTAACGCTACAAGGAGGAAGACTATCAGATTTTTCATAGGCTTGGCAAGCGGGTGAGGATAATTTGTTTTCACAATACTACCGCAGCATTAAGATCTTTGATGCGCTTTCAATTTGTTTAGAATATTCCTGAATGGCATTGGCGGCAATTTCAATTTGCTCTTGTGCCTCGGTCCAGTTGCGCTGTTCGATTGCCTCGCGCACACCAGGTAACGTCTTTACGCCGTAGCCTGTGTAATAGCCCGGAGCATAGATAGTGTGTTTGAACCAGGGGCGGCGGGGGAGGCCCTTGGGCGAAAGCAACTTCTGCTCAGCCTGAAAGAGCAGTTGATTAAGCTTGTTGAGATTTGTATTTGGCTTCGGATTGGCTGCATACAAATCGGAAAAAGTCAAGGCGCTTTTTTCCAATGCACTAATGGCATTCTGCAGGCTGGCGAAATTAATGTACGGTACGGGATCCTTAGCGGTAGGGGGTATGTACTTCTGTGTTGGATCGGCGGCGAGAAAATATCTTTTTTCCTTCACCAGCTGATTCTCCACTTCCGTTGTCTCGCGCAGATTGTCAATCAGGATTGTGACTTCTGCGAGGTATCCGCTCAATGTCTTTTGAAAGCCTTTGAAGTCAAAGGGCAGCACGTCTGCCTGGGCGAGGCGCAAGGTAGTACGACCTGTTGTTTTGGCGAGCGCAATGCCGTACTCAAATTTTGGATCTCCGAAGCGCTTATAATGATCATACGAATCATAGACTGAATGGTACACTCCGCCACCACCTTCACCGCCATATCCGATGTTGAGAGAAGGAATTCCAAGGTGCTGAATGAAGGGAGTATAGTCCGATCCGGAACCTAAGGCGCCAAGCGTCATAGTTTTCTTCATCAGCATTTCTTTTTTTGCTTTCGCGGTTGCGGCATTGACAGCAGAAAGCGACTTGATGCGCTCCAGGGCAGTTACGCCGGTTTCAGGATCGTTTACATCCCGCGCCACTTCGGTGATCATTGCTTCCAGCGTGTGTGAACCTTGCACAAACAAGAATCCGCGACCATTTCCATCCGAGTTGATATAAGCAACTGCCTTTTGCTGAAGTTCAGCGGCATGATCCTCTGCCCATTCGGTAGAGCCAATAAGACCTGGCTCCTCAGCGTCCCATGCACAATATAGGATAGAGCGTTTCGGCTTCCAGCCTGTCTTGACAAGCTCTCCGATAGCGCGCGCTTCTTCCATTTCTGCTACCATCCCGCTCAGCGGATCACCGGCTCCATTCACCCATCCATCGTGGTGGTTGCCGCGAATGATCCATTCATCAGGAAATTCAGTTCCTCTCATTTTGGCCACTACGTTTAGTGCATCGACCATCTTCCAGTCAAATTGAAGCTTGAGATGGACTTTCGCAGGCCCGGGTCCAATGTGGTAGGTGATTGGCAGGCCGCCGCGCCATTTTGCAGGAGCTACCGGCCCACCCAGTGCTGCCAACAATGGTTGAGCATCTCCATAGGAAATAGGTAGGACAGGAATTTTCAAAAGGTTAACTGCTTCCGAACGATCAATGCGTTTGGCATCAGCCGTGGCGCCAATGCCGGGCGTTAGTGGGTCACCCGGGTAGATAGGCATGTCCATGACAGAACCACGTTGGGCACCGTCCTTCGGGCGGTAAGCCCCTTTGGGGTAAACATCTCCTTGGGTGAATCCATCTTCTTGTGGATCTGAGTAAATAATGCAGCCGATCGCCCCATGTTCCTGGGCTACTTTGGGCTTGATGCCACGCCACGAGCCGCCATATTTGGCGATGACAATCTTCCCTTTTACATCTATGCCTAGTCTATCTAAGGTCTCATAATCATCTGGTATTCCGTAGTTTACAAATATTAGTTCACCTGTCACATCACCATCTGGAGACCAAGCGTTGTATACCGGCAATTGCTCACTTATAAGGTTGGAGGTACCATCTTCCTTTAGGGCCGGCTCGGCTAGGGCGGCCGTGAACTTGGACGGGGCCGTCATCTCAAGCAGCCGTACTTTTGGCGTAGGAAATAGAATCTTATAGGATGCGATTTCCGTGTCAAAGCCCCAGCTTTTGAACTGGTCTCTCATGAATTCCGCGTTGGCTTTGCCATACGGAGACCCTACATGGTGCGGCCTGGCCGTCATCTTTTTCAGCCACTGATCCAGGTTTTCTGCTTTCAGGTAGGCATCAAATTTCTCTTCGAGTTTCAATTCGGCATCAACTCCATCTTTCGAGAAGCCGGTAATTGATTTTTGCTGAGAAAAGGAAGCGAAGGCAATGGATATTGCAATCCACGAGCATAGTATTCTTTTCATAGTATCGGGTTAGAAGGGCCAAGGTAAATTACTTCGGCAACAGGGGGAATGCCGATGGTGGAATTATTGATAAAAATGGGAAGACCGGATTTACTTTTTCAGGAGGTAATCGACTCCTTCCCAATTGAGGTATGCTGTGGAGTACTTGCCGTCCTCATCTTTAAAGAAGTCAATTCGCCCGCGTTCATCCAGAGTGAAAGAATTGTTGCTTTGACGTCGCATGGCCATTCTGCGTGGCCCCTTTCCTTCAAACATCAACTGGTTGTTGTCGATGGAGATGATAATTTTTTCATCTTTTGAAATTTTGAAAATCCCGGTCAGGGAATATTCTCAACATAGATTGCTTTATTCGGAACTTTTACCTGGGCGCAAGTGGCGGTACTGGTTAAAGCCAGAATTAAGAGAAGCCGATGCTGTGAAGTAACAATCATCCTTTACGACTGATCACTTTTTCCACCGCCTTCACAATATTTTCCAGTGACAAGCCATACTTTTTTAGTAAGTCCAGCGGCTTGCCGCTTTCTCCAAAAGAGTCATTGACGGCGACCATTTCCAGTGGGGTGGGGTGAAAGCGGGAGAGTACTTGTGCGATGCTGTCGCCGAGGCCACCGTTGATCTGGTGTTCCTCGCAACTGACGGCGCAGCCGGTCTTTTGTACGGAGGCGAGGATGGCCTCCACATCCAGCGGTTTGATGGTATGCATGTTGATGACTTCAGCGTTGATGCC
>JAYWDP010000455.1:0-9501 GCA_043779775.1 Cyclobacteriaceae bacterium | reverse complement strand
AAAATAATGCGGCGTTGTTAATTGAGCAGGCAAAGAAGTTCCATCCAAATGCAGTCGTGATTGTAAATGAGGACTACTATGAAGTAGTCAGGCAAGCACTCTCCGGAGATAATATTAAAGTATTTGCCGGTGAAAATGCTCTTTCATCTGTCGTGCAGATGGACACTGTTGATATGGTGGTTACCGCATTGGTAGGCTACGCTGGATTAAAGCCAACCATGAGTGCCATTGAATCTGGAAAGACCATCGCTTTGGCCAATAAAGAGACGCTCGTAGTGGCGGGCGAATTGGTAACAAGATTGGCGAGGGAAAAAGGCGTCAATATTTTACCAATTGATTCCGAACATTCAGCCATATTTCAATGTGTGGTGGGAGAATTTCACAACCGGATCGAAAAAATAATTCTCACCGCTTCCGGCGGACCTTTTCGGGGGTGGAAAAAGGATGATTTGATGAAGGTGACCAAGGCACAGGCGTTGAAACATCCCAATTGGACCATGGGTGCCAAAGTTACCATTGATTCGGCCACACTCATGAACAAAGGGCTGGAAGTAATCGAAGCAAAATGGCTTTTTGGTTTAAATGCCAGCCAGGTGGAAGTGGTGGTGCATCCTCAGTCCATCATCCATTCCCTGGTCCAGTTTGAAGACAGTTCGATTAAAGCGCAACTTGGATTGCCGGATATGCGTTTACCCATCCAGTTTGCACTGAGCTACCCCGGACGACTCAAAAATAATTTCCCGCGATTTGATTTTATGAACTTTCCGGCTTTGACATTTGAAAAGCCTGATACAGAAACTTTTCGTAATCTTGCGCTCGCATTTGCAGCCCTGGACCGCGGAGGAAATATGCCTTGCGTGCTCAATGCTGCCAATGAGGAGGCCGTGACGGGGTTCCTCAACGACAGGATCTGTTTTCTGGAGATTTCGGACGTTGTGGAACGATGTTTGACGAATTTGGATTATATCCGCGAACCCCGGCTGGAAGACTACGTAGAGACTGATAAATTGACGCGTATCCGGGCCCACGAGTTAATGAAGTAAAAAGAGTAAAATTCAACTGTTAGAGACATGGAAGGAATGATTATGACGTCCCAGCTTCTGCTGAGCCTTTCGATATTGATTGTTGTGCACGAATGGGGCCATTTTATTACGGCCCGAACCTTCGGCATCAAGGTGGAGAAGTTTTACCTCTTCTTCGACTTTCTTTTTCCGATGGCCAATCTCATGAATTTTTCTTTGTTTAAGTTTAAAAAAGGAGATACGGAGTATGGCATTGGATGGTTCCCGCTGGGCGGCTATGTCAAGATTGCCGGAATGGTGGATGAGAGTATGGACAAGGAGGCGCTGAAAGCTCCTGCACAGAACTGGGAGTTTCGGGCGAAGCGACCCTGGCAGCGATTAATTGTCATGCTGGGCGGCATTATCGTCAATGTGATTGTGGGCGTTATCATTTTTATTGGGCTTACCTATTTTTTAGGAGACACTTACATCCCGAAGAATTATGTGAATACTCACGGAGGCATCCAGGCCATGGAGTTGGCTGAACAACTGGGATTAAAGACCGGTGATCAACTTGTGAACATCAATGGAAAGGACTTCGATGACTTTTCGGATGTTGTAAAGCCGGAAGTATTGCTGACACAAGGCTCCTATTACACGGTGCTGCGCGATGGGCAGAAAATTAAAATTGAAATACCGGGAAATTTTATTGAAAACTTTAATAAAAAAACTGCGGCAAGTTCATTTATATCCCCTCGGCTTCTGGCAGTAGTCGGATTTGTTTCACCGGAAGTTGAGATCAAGGAATTTGAATTCAAGCAAGGTGAAAATGGCCAAATGGATACGGTGGTGCATCTGGTAAAAGTACCGAGTCTTGCTAAGAAAGTGGGATTAATCGTAGGTGACCGCTTCGAAGAAATTGAAGGGAAGTCAGTTACGTATCAGGATGAGGTAATCAAGATTGTAAGAAATGTACCAAGGGATTCCATATCATTTAAGGTGAGAAGAGGTGAAACACTTTTGTCATTTAAGGAGTCATTTAAGGATCAGCCCATGATTGGATTTGCGCCTGCAGGCCTCGATAAAAATGACCTTGCTTACGTTAACTATGGTTTAGGACAATCGATAGGCTTGGGAACGGAACGCGCCTTCGGAGTGATCTTCGTACAATTGAAAGCATTCAAATTACTTTTAACTGGTCAAATGGATTTTAGGAAGTCACTTTCCGGTCCTATCGGCATGGCGCAGGCTTTTGGTCCTGAATGGGATTGGGTGCGCTTCTGGCGTATGACAGGACTTCTTTCCATGGTGCTTGCCTTCATGAATCTATTGCCCATTCCAGGATTGGATGGCGGATATGTTATGTTCCTCCTTTATGAAATGGTCAGTGGACGTGAGCCCAACGAGAAAGTCTTTGAAACGGCCCTGAAGATAGGGATGGCCATCTTGCTGGTGCTGATGGTATTCGTTTTCTATAATGATATTGCGAAGGCCATTGGTGGCTAATACAAATACATTTCACGCAAAGGCGCTAAGTGACCATTAAATCTAGTTGGGGGAATGTCAGGCAGCGGAGTGGAAGACCGTTAATAATTTTGACCATCTCGGCAATTGAGCAATGACTTAGCGTGAGTTATACTAAATTATTGGTGTCGCCCTTCGACTCCGCTCAGGGTGACATTGTTGAATAATCCCTCCTTGCGCCTTTGCGTGAACCTGTATTTATTTGCTATTCTTTAAAGATCTCAAACTCAACCCGTCTATTCAACTGCTTGTGTTCATCGGTAAGCTCATGGATGATGGGCTTGGCGCTTCCGTAACCGATGGCGGTGATCCGGTTCGGGTCAATCTTAAATTCGTCGCTCAGGTATTGTTTGATGGCATCGGCCCGCGCCTGTGATAACTTTAAATTTGACTCTTCTTTTCCGGCTGAATCGGTGTGGCCGGAGATCTTCAATTTCAGTTGAGGATGATCAATAAGAAAGTTTGCCAGCTTGTCGAGGTCGCTGTGCATGACAGGTAAAATGACGGCTTTTCCATTTTCAAATTCAAGGGATTGAAAGGCAATTTTGCTTTCTATGGGCTCTGCCACTTTATTAATTTCAAGGTCGCCATTCATGAAAAATATTTCTTCGATCCGGAAGAACTCATCTCCCTGGATAATTAACAAATAATTTCTCTTGTTGATCAGGTTGAAATCAAATGAACCATCTTCTCGCAAAAACTTAGGCGCTACTTCTACGCCCTGGTCGAGGTCGATGACAGAAACAATCCCTTTCAGAGGTTGTCCGTTATTATTTTTCAGGGAGCCCTTCAATTGCGCGGTAGCCTCCGGTTGTGCTTCCATGGGCACCACAAAGGAGAATAGGTCCAGATTTTTTTTGTCCGCCTCTTCTGATCGGGCGTAGTAAAGATCTTTTGATTCAGAGTCGATGGTAAAATAAAATTCGCTACCGGCTCCATTGACCAGGGGACCAATATTTTTAGGTTCGCTCCACACCTGAATGTGCCGGCTGGACTTGTAGATGTCAAAGTCTCCAAAATTGAGCGGATGACCATTAGAACTAAAATACAGCACGTTGAATTTATGATGGAAGAAAGGGCTCACTTCGCTGTTGGCAGTGTTAATGATGGGACCCACATTCTGAGCCTGACTCCATTCTCCTTTTTTATCTTTTACCGAAAAGAAAATGTCAGACAAGCCAAAGCTGCCGATCCTGTTGGAAGCAAAGAATAGGGTGTCGCCACCATGGGTCAGCGATGGATGGGAATCCCAGCCGCTGCTGTTAATTTTGGTACCCAGGTTTTTAATTTTAGTCCATGTGCTGTCGCTGCTCCGTTCGGCGCTGTACAAATCACAATTCCCCAGCGACTCTGGTGTGTCGCACCGTGAAAAGAACAAATACTTTCCATCCAGGCTGAGACAAGCCGAGCCTTCATTGTAACTGGTATTGATGTTGGTAAATTCTTTCGGCATACTCCAAATGCCATCTTGATCACGAATGGTATAAAATAAATCCTCATCGTACTTACGTTCTCCCAGGGTGTGCTTATTTCTTTTGGAAGTGAATAGGACAAGGTTGTCTACATTGCCGATCGTTGGTCCGTAGTCTTCCAGTTTTGAGTTAATGTCCTCGCCCATATTCACGAGCACGGCATGGGGAGGGTGAAGTGTGTCAATCTCCTTTCGAAAGTCAACTAATTGATAATAATATTCCAATGGGACATAATATTTTTTCTTGTCCCGTTCAACTGAATCATACTCGCGATAAACGTCTTGCAGATTGATCCCTTGACGATGGTGCTTGAGTACCAGTTTGTAAAGCAAAACAGATTCCCCCGCTGGTCCGAATTGTTTTGAAAGTTTTGCCAGTTCCCAGAGCATAGCAGTATTTTCATGAAAATTTTCAATCCCAAAATTCCGAACATAAGCTTTTAAATTGTCGTAATAGTTCTGCGAAGGGCCTGATTTTTTCAGTTGCTGCAACGTTTGCATCCGGCTTGCATCATAGTAGTAAGGAATATGGTTGACGTTAGGGAAAGCAAATATGTCAGACTGGCTGAAATTCGTGATGGAATCACGAAGTTGAATGGTAGCGCTTTTTTTAAATTTATTTCTTGGCTTTTGTGCCTTTGACTCAGTTGCCGAAAAGCAAATAAGAAGGCCGATTGCGATAAAAAAACAAGCTTTCACTGGTTGGAAAAAAATTATATTCACCACCGTATTACCTAAAGTTGAAATAATTTTGATTGATAAACAACGCTTTGGCACCCGTATTGAGCATATTGAGGACATTTGAATTCAATTAAACACGACACAGCAACTGTGTCATATTGGCATTTATAGCATGTTTAAATCCCTGGCAAATACACCGATCATACATGAAGACTCCGAAGAGTTGGTGCAGTTGATCAATCCGGAACATGAGTCTGATCTGAAACCTGAAGAGCTTCCCGAAGAGTTATCCATATTACCTATTAAAAACACGGTCTTGTTTCCCGGAGTGGTTATCCCCATCACAGTGACAAGACAAAAATCCATCCGGCTGATCAAGAAGGCTTATCAGGGTACCCGGATCGTGGGGGTCATTGCCCAGAAGAGCAAGCAAATGGAAGAGCCAGCCATAGAGGACGTGTATCGGTTTGGTACGGTGGCGAGGATTATTAAAATGCTTGTACTCCCGGATGGCAACACGACGATCATCATCCAGGGTAAGAACAGGTTCTTTGTAAAAGAATTTTTACAGGAAGATCCACATCTCACAGCCCATATTGATTTATTGGTTGAACCTCAACTCAATCTGGAAAGCAAAGAAGTCAAAGCCTTAATTCAATCGCTCAAAGAAGCCGCCTTGAAAATCCTCCGTTTGAATCCGGATATACCGCAGGAAGCTCAGGTGGCATTGGATAATATTCAAAGCGCGTCTTTTTTAATTCATTTTCTTTCATCCAACCTCAATGTAGAGGTAAGTGAGAAGCAAAAGATCCTTGAGACCTCCAACATCATTGATCGCGGAACGCTGTTGCTGCAATACATGCTCAAGGAAATTCAAATACTGGAAATCAAGCATGAGATTCAGAAAAAAGTTCACACCGACATCGATCAGCAGCAACGTGATTATTTTTTACGACAGCAAATCAAGGTATTGCAGGATGAATTGGGCTATGATGGTCCAGACAAGGAAATTGAAAAGCTCCGCAAGCGCGGTGCCGAAAAGAAATGGCCGAAGCCGGCGGCTGACCATTTCAACCGTGAACTTGAGAAACTTCAACGGATGAATCCTCAAGCCGCCGAATTTCCCGTGTCTATGAATTATGTAGAGTTGATGCTGGATTTGCCCTGGGAAGATTATACCAAGGATGATTTTGATCTGAAGCGTGCGACGAAAATTTTGGACAAAGATCACTTTGGTCTGGAGAAGGTGAAGACCCGAATCCTCGAGTACCTCGCGGTACTCAAACTCAAGCAGGACATGAAGGGGCCAATTCTTTGTCTCTATGGTCCGCCGGGTGTAGGTAAAACCTCTTTGGGAAAATCAATCGCCAAATCGCTGCAACGCAACTATATCCGTATGTCATTGGGTGGTGTGCATGATGAAGCTGAAATCCGCGGCCATCGCAAGACGTACATTGGCGCGATGCCGGGTAAGATTATTCTGAATATTAAAAAGGCAAAGTCTTCCAATCCGGTGTTTGTTCTGGATGAGATTGATAAAATCCGTACCGACTTCCGGGGCGATCCTTCATCTGCCTTGCTCGAAGTGCTTGACCCTGAGCAGAACAATACATTCAGCGACAACTATTTGGAAGTTGAATATGACCTTTCGAAAGTGTTATTCATCGCCACGGCCAATTCTTTGGATGCCATCCAGCCCGCCTTGCGCGATCGGATGGAAGTCATTGAACTCACCGGCTACACGGTCGAAGAAAAACTACAGATTGCCTTGAAGCATCTGGTACCCAAACAATTGAAGGAGCATGGATTGGGAACGACTTCTATTAAGTTTACCAAAGAGGCAATACTGAAAATCATAGAGCACTACACGCGGGAATCCGGCGTTAGAAATCTGGAAAGAAAAATTGGTTCCGTGGTACGGAATGTAGCCAAGTCAGTCGCTATGGAAGAGACTTCTCCCAAATCAATCAATCCGGATTATGTATTAAAAACATTGGGCTCGGAAATATTTGAGGAGGAATTATATCAGGACAATGAAACGGCAGGTGTTGTTACCGGGCTGGCCTGGACACAAGTAGGCGGAGATATTCTGTTTGTCGAGTCCAGCGTGAGTCGTGGCAAGGGACAGTTAACGCTTTCCGGACAATTGGGCGATGTGATGAAAGAGTCGGCCATGGCGGCCCTCTCATATTTAAAATCCAACGCAGAATCCA
Organism: Cyclobacteriaceae bacterium; assembly: GCA_043779775.1. Lineage (GTDB taxonomy): Bacteria > Bacteroidota > Bacteroidia > Cytophagales > Cyclobacteriaceae > ELB16-189. Next base: position 2,611 of record JAYWDP010000455.1, on the reverse strand, counting down.
TGGGCATTGATCACCGGGTGTTTCAACAGTATGACCTCCACGTTCATGTACCGGCCGGGGCGGTTCCGAAAGACGGACCTTCGGCGGGCATTACCATGCTCACCTCGTTGGCGTCGATATTTACCCAACGCAAGGTGAAAGCAAAACTCGCGATGACCGGAGAGATCACGCTGCGGGGCAAAGTGCTTCCGGTGGGAGGAATAAAAGAAAAAATTCTCGCGGCCAAGCGCAGTGGCATCAAGGAGATTGTGCTAAGCGCCAAGAACCGTAAAGACATCGAAGAGATCGAGAAGCATTACCTGAAGGGATTAACATTCCATTACGTGGATACCGTGGGTGATGTGCTGAAGAGGGCATTGCTTAAAGAGAAGGTGAAACGACCGGTGGAATTTACCCTCGCGGATGTGAAGGCTGCCTGAAAGTAACAAAGACAAAATCAAACAGTAGGATAAACGTTGTGAAGGTTTGATTACCAATTCCTCACCGCTACCTTTGTCCTTACTTTTTAAAACTTAGTGTAGATGATGGATTCCAGTGCATTGACCCCCCAGCAAATAGTCGCCGAACTTGATAAATATATCATTGGGCAGGATGATGCCAAACGCAATGTGGCCATTGCTTTGCGAAACCGGTGGCGTCGTATGAATGTCACTTCGGATATTCGCAGTGAGATAGTGCCCAACAATATCCTGATGATCGGTGCGACGGGTGTAGGTAAAACTGAAATTGCGAGAAGGCTGGCAAGACTCGCCGATGCGCCTTTTGTGAAAGTGGAGGCATCCAAATTCACGGAAGTAGGCTATGTGGGACGCGATGTGGAAAGTATGGTCCGTGACCTGGTAGAGCAATCCGTGACCATGGTAAAGGCCCGCAAGAAAGAGGAAGTAAAGGAAAAGGCCGCTCTGGTTGTGGAAGAAGTAATTCTAGATGCGCTCATTCCACCGTTGCGTTCCAATGGCGTGCGTGCGATGGATATACAATCCCCGGAAACAGATTCAGAAGGAGTCCCTTCCTCCGATACGGAATTAAATGAACGTACCCGCAATTTATTCCGTGAGAAAATACGCAAAGGCGAGTTGGAGGAAAGAAAAATTGAAATTAATATTAAGCAAAGTGGATCAGGAAATGTCGGCATGGTCGGCGCCGGAATGATGGATGAAGTTTCTATGATGAACCTGCAGGAGATGATCAATGGCATGATGCCGAAAAAACCCCGCAAGCGAAAAGTAACCATTGCTGAAGCGCGTAAAATCTTGTTGGAAGAGGAAGCCGCCAAGCTGATTGACATGGAAGAGGTGAAAGAAGAAGCATTGCGGAAAGCCGAAGAAGCAGGAATTATTTTTATTGATGAAATAGATAAAATTGTCTCCAGCAACAGCAAGGGAAGTGGCCCCGATGTGAGTCGTGAAGGTGTGCAACGTGACTTGCTGCCGATTGTTGAAGGCAGTACGGTCAATACAAAGTATGGTTCGATTAAAACGGATCATGTTCTGTTTATCGCTGCCGGGGCTTTTCACATATCAAAACCTTCTGACCTGATTCCGGAATTGCAGGGACGGTTTCCGATACGCGTTGAATTAAACAGCCTCACCAAAGAGGATTTTGTTCGAATACTAAAAGAACCCAAGAATGCGCTTACCAAACAATACATAGCACTTTTCGAATCGGAAGGTGTGCAGATTTCATTTTCTGAAACTGCCATCGACGCCATCGCGGAGGCTGCCTTTACCATCAATGCCGAAATTGAAAACATTGGCGCCCGGAGACTTCAGACTGTAATCAGCCGTCTGTTGAATGAATATTTGTTTGACGTACCGGATAAAATTGTTTCCGGCAGCCGCCTGGAGATTTCCAAAGAGATGGTGGATGAGAAGTTGAGTGAATTGATTAAGAACAAGGACCTGAGCGAATATATTTTGTAATTTTCTTGCATGAGAATTTACATTGGATTGACATTTCTTGTCTGTCTTCCTTTTATTTCTTTCGCTCAAGCTGGAAAGGACTCAGTCCAATCCACCTACATCAAATCCTATTCTGATAAATTCTTTCTTTGGCCTGTTCTCAAGCAGCGATCGCTTTCATTTGAATTGAGCAACCCCCGGCAGGTGGGCAATACGGTCCGGTTTAAACCCAACAATGCCTTCGGAATAGGCCTGGGTATGTATTTGTTTGACCTAGGCATCGAGCTGGTATTTGCCGTGCCCCTCGACCAGGAAAAGGAATCAAACTATGGGAAGACCAGTGCGCAGGACCTGCAGTTGAATATCCTGAGCCGGCGCTGGGGTGGCGACTTTTTCTATCAGCGCTATCAGGGTTTTTATCTTTCCAATCCCGACATCCCACTGTCCGCCTCCGGGGCCTATCCTCAGCGACCCGATGTTCACACGGAGAACTTGGGCATTGCGGGGGTTTATATTTTCAATTATAAAAAGTTCTCCCTTCGCTCTGCATTCACCTTTGCCGACCGGCAGTTAAAAAGTGCCGGATCATTTTTATTGAGCGGCACTTTTAATTCCTTTCGCTTGTCGGCTGACTCATCAATTCTCAATCCACATTATGCCTCACGCATTGGATTGACGGAGTCCATTGAGTCATTAAATTATCAAACACT
>JAYWDP010000454.1:0-23055 GCA_043779775.1 Cyclobacteriaceae bacterium | reverse complement strand
AAACTGCACGTACGGATTGATGAGGGGGAAAAGGAAACGAGGTCAGCAAATGTGGCGTAAGCTCTTTACCGCTTGTTCCTTTTCTCTACTCTACTGGCTAAGAATTTCAAAATGAGACACTACTCAACCCTCCCCAAAATTTTTCAGTGACTTCCTTTTTTGATTAGATTTGAAGGAAGCCGCTTCTGCAACATGAACAAAGACAGTATTTCTGAGTCCGAACTTGTCCTCAATAAGGACGGAAGTGTATATCACCTCCACCTGAAAGAAGAACATGTCGGGTCCAACGTAATTCTGGTCGGCGATCAAGGGCGGGTCGAGCAGATCAGCAGACATTTTGATGCCGTGGATTTTCGTTTTAAAAATCGTGAATTCATTACCCATACCGGTCGTTACAAAGGCCATTCCATCAGCGTTATTTCCACGGGAATCGGTACAGACAATATTGATATTGTAGTCAATGAACTGGATGCTGCCGTCAACATTGATTTGCAGAAGAGACAACCCAAAGAGAAAAAACGAACACTCAACATCATCCGCATCGGAACCTCGGGCGCCCTGCAGCAGTATATTCCAGTTGATTCGCATATAGTGTCAAGTTATGGCCTTGGCTTGGACGGCCTCCTCTACTACTACAATTATTTGTTTGAGGCCGATGAAAAAATGCTCTCCGGAAAAATTGTGGATCACCTGAAGTGGAACCCTCAGCTTTCCGTGCCCTACATAGCCAAGGGATCGGATCAGTTGATTGCCCGTATCGGGAATGGGATGATGAAAGGAATTACCGCCACCGCTTCCGGATTTTATGGCCCGCAGGGGAGAAGGCTGCGACTGGAACTGAAAGACCCGGATGTCTGGGAACGTCTGTCAACTTTCGCCTATGAAGGTCATCGCATTGTTAATTTTGAAATGGAAACTTCCGCACTCTACGGTCTGGGCCGACTGCTGGGACATGAATGTTGCACGTGCTGCGCCATCGTCGCCAATCGGGTCACAAAAGATTTTAGCAAAGACCATGGGAAGGTGATGGAGGGATTGATTGAGACGGTGCTGAGCCGGTTGAAGTAATACAGGTTAAAAGCTGCTGTGTCACCCTTCGACTTCGCTCAGGGTGACGGCGTCAGTCAGCATTCAACATTTAGCATTTAACACTTATTGTCATTCCCCATACGGAATCCAGATATTCTTAATCTGCGTAGCATATCGCAGAAAAACTTCCCCCTCCCCTTGCTGCGCGTCCAGCCAATTCCTATGCTTGCCGTAGTTCACCCACGTCCGCTTCATATTTTCAGCAGATGCATGCTCGATGAACTTGCTGCCTTCCTTCGAACCGAAATACCAAAGTCCGTCCACGTCGTCATGGTTTGCCAGGACTTTAGACAACTCATCTTTTTTGCCGGTGACAATATTGATGGTGCCATCCGGTACATCGGAAGTTTCAAGTATCTGATATAAATCCGTGGCCGATAGCGGTGCGAATTCTGAAGGAACAACCACGACCCGATTGCCCATAGCAATGACGGGTATAACCGTGGAAATAAATCCCAGCAGCGGAAAATCTTCCGGGCAAATGATGCCCATCACGCCGAGTCCTTCGGGCATAGCGAGCGTTACATTCCGCACCGTCGTGTGATGAACATTTCCATCGTACTTGTCTGCCAGCGCAGCATACGTATAGATTCGCTCAATGGAACAGCTTACTTCTTTTAAGGCATCCACCGGATGGGCGCCGGTCATCTGTGAGATACGTGCAGCGAACTCATTTTTTCTCACGGCCAGATTCTCAGCCAGATAAAACAATACCTGAGCCCGGGCATGACCAGTCATCGCACTCCAACCATCGCTGGCATGGGCTGCCTCCACGGCATTTCTAATATCCTTGCGATTACCTTCACCCACTTCAGCAATTTGTTCTCCGTTTGGATTCCTGATGATGATACTGTACCCACTGTCCGGCCTCGCCTGGTTTCCTCCGATGTACATTTTCGCCGTCCGGTCAATTTCCGGAATACCCGATGGCTTCAAGGTTTTGCTTGATTTACCCCGCTTAACAGGAGCCACTATTTCATTTTTGAATGTCTCGTCGATTTTTGGTTTGAGATATTCATACAATCCTTCTTTACCGCCCTCTCTTCCAAAACCAGATTCTCTGTATCCTCCAAAGCCCGAAGCTGCATCGAAAACATTTGTGCAGTTGATCCATACCGTACCTGCTTTTATTTTCGGTGCGATGTCCAGCGCCAGATTGATATTCTCCGTCCATAGGCTGGAGGCTAAACCGTAACGCGAATTGTTGGCAAGTTTCACAGCTTCTGTATGCGTTCGGAAAGTCATGGCAACTAACACCGGTCCGAAGATTTCTACCTGAGCAATTGTCGAGGACGGGGAGATGTCTGTAAATAATGAGGGAGGATAAAAATATCCATCCTTCGGGCATGCCCACGAAGGCTGCCACAAAGTTCCGCCTTCTTCTACGCCTTTCTTTACCAATTCTTCGATGGTCTTGAGTTGTACCGGTGCGACAATCGCTCCGATGTCAATACTTTTATCCAATGAATTGCCAACGCGCAGTTTCTCCATTCTCCCTTTTATCTTTTTGTAGAGACGGTCGGCAATACTTTCCTGTACCAGCAACCGGGAGCCCGCGCAGCAGACCTGTCCCTGATTAAACCAGATGGCATCCACTACGCCTTCCACCACGCTGTCAAGGTCGGCATCATCGAACACGATGAAAGGAGATTTTCCGCCCAACTCAAGGGACAATTTTTTTCCGGAGCCCGCGATGGCCCTGCGAATAATCCGTCCTACTTCGGTAGATCCCGTGAAGGCAATTTTATCCACCTTCGGGTGCTCCACAAGACTCGCTCCGGTGGGCCCTTCGCCGGTAATGATGTTGACGACACCAGCAGGGAGGTCAACCTGTTCGCATATTTCGGCAAACAGAAGTGCAGTAAGTGAGGTGAACTCGGCGGGTTTCAGCACGACAGTATTTCCCATCGCCAGCGCAGGTGCAATTTTCCAGGATAACATCAGCAAAGGAAAATTCCAGGGGATAATCTGACCCACGACTCCCACTTCCTTATAATCCTTAAACTCCGTATCCCGCAAATGGGCCCATCCCGCGTGATGATAAAAATGTCTTGCCACTAAAGGAATATCGATGTCCCGTGTTTCCCGGATGGGTTTGCCGTTGTCCATCGATTCCAGCACGGCAAATAATCTCGAATGTTTTTGGATTTGGCGGGCGATCGCATATAAATACCTTGCACGAACATGAGGGCCGCTCTTCACCCATTTGGGGAGAGCCACTTTTGCTGCAGCCACGGCTTTATCGACATCGCGTTTGTCGGCATTGGCGATTTTTGCCAGATGCTTTTTATTCGCAGGGTTGATGCTGTCGAAATATTTTCCGGAGGAGGGAGCATGCCATTTTCCATTTATAAATAATTGGGTCTTGCCATGGGCGCTCAACCACTCTTGCGCAGGCGCCGCGCTTTCCGGCGCGGGGCCATACTCCATAGTTTCAAAAATGTTTTTGATTTCCATGTGATGTTTTTTATTAAGACATGGGATGTCGGTAAGAAGCCGAATACCTGCCCGTGATAAAATGTTCCAGTTGTCGTTCAATATCGCCGAGTAATTCGCTGGCGCCAAACCGAAATAGCTGCGGCGATAGCCATTCTGTACCCAGTTCTTCTTTCATCAGTATCAACCACTCCAGGGCTTGTTTTGCTTTCCGAATTCCACCGGCAGGCTTGAAGCCTACTTTGAATCCTGTCTGCTCTTCATATTCCCGGATCATGCGCGTCATCACCAGGCTTACCGGCAGGGTGGCGTTCACACTTTCTTTGCCTGTACTGGTCTTGATAAAATCCGCCCCCGCCATCATGGAGACATAACTTGCTTTCGCCACGTTCGTGAGCGTGGACAATTCGCCCGTGGCGAGGATTACCTTCATGTGCGCATGATCACAGGCTTTTCGAAAAAGCGAAACCTCTTCATAGAGCGCCTCCCAATGGCCCTTGAGAACATTGGCCCGGCTGATGACGATATCAATTTCGGTCGCGCCGGCTTTTACTGAAGCCGTAATCTCGTTAAGCTTTTGATCCAGTGTAATCTGTCCGGCGGGAAAGCCGGTGGACACAGCCGCAATCGGAATGGAACTTCCTTGCAGGGCTTCCACTGCTATAGCAATTAAATTATGATACACACAAACGGCGCCAACGTGCAGAGGCACATCAGCCATTCCAAGCGTTTGTAAAATATCATGTCTGACAGGTTGTTTCGCCTTGGCACATAACCGTGTAACATTTCCAGGGGTATCATCACCGGCGAGTGTTGTGAGATCAATACAGGTAATTGCCTTGAGTAGCCAAGCTGCCTGCCATTCTTTTTTTACTGTTCTTCTCGTCCCGAAGGTGGAAGCTCTTCTTTCCACAGCGCTGCGATTTACCCGCATGCCTTTGATCAAGTCAAGGTTCAGCGGCATCCCCTCATTTCTTGCGATTCGCGAAACGGTGTGATTCATAAGTGTAGAGCCTAATTAATTTTTTATTGCTTTTTTTCGACTTTGAATGTATGGAAAAGATTACTTTTTGACGAGATAAACTTCCAAAATGCACTTTCAAACAGGCTTGTAGGGCAGGAGGGTCTTACCGGATGATCTCAAATCTTTTGAACCCCTTGTCAGCGGCTTCTTTTGTGATTACATTTTCAACCTTTGCACGTGGCGGGCCTTGTCTGCACCAGGTTACTAATTTTTCTAATGTATTAGGATCTCCCTCTGCTTCCAGGTAGACGCTTCCATCCGGTTCGTTACGGACAAATCCCTTTACGCCCAGCTCATCAGCTTTTTCCCTTGCAAGGGCCCTGTAGTACACCCCTTGAACTTCGCCGATCACCTGAATATTAAAATGTTTCAAAGTAGTAATGCATTTACTGTTGAGGACACAGAGTCTAAAAAATATAATCAGTACTTAAAAACGCTGACTCTCTGTTTCTCAAAATATTTCCAATAATCTGCTTGTTTTCCGCTGTACTCTTTGCAGCCACCAGGCTCCTGATCGAGAAGACGCGAAGGGCATCCGAAACAGAAAGAGTTCCTTCTGCCGAATCTTTTCTTCCATTGAAGGGGAAAGAATCCGGCCCGCGTTGGCATTGCGTATTAATATTAATCCGGCCGACCTGGTTGGCAAACGCATCAATGTAATGTGCAATGCGTTTTGAATCTTTGCCAAACAGACTAAGCTGTTGTCCAAAATGAGAGTTGAGTACATAGCGCACAGGCTCGTCATCGGTTTCAAAGGGAACGATGGGAATGACCGGCCCAAATTGTTCTTCTGAATACACTTTCATTTTTTCATTTACCGGATAAAGCACGGCAGGATAGAAAAAGGTATGCATCACCGTACCGCCACCGGAATTCATCACGCTTGCGCCATGCAGAATAGCATCGGCCACTAGCCCCTTCAGATAATCCGTTTTACCAGGCTCTGCCATGGGCGTGAGTCCCACACCTGGATCCCAAGGCATGCCAGGTTTCAACTTGGCTATAGCATCACACAGTTTCTTGATAAACACATCAAGGATGGCACGATGTACAAAAAGAATTTTTAATGCTGTGCATCGCTGGCCGTTGAATGATAGTGTTCCGGTAAGGCATTCGGTCACGGCATTATCGAGGTCAGCATCCGGTAAAACGATGGCGGGATTTTTTGCGTCAAGGCCCAGGATGGCTTTGAGGCGATTTGACTTTGGGTGCAGGCGCTTCAGATCATTCGCTCCTTTGTTGGAGCCGATGAAAGCAAAGACATCAATCTTTCCTGTCTCCATAAGCGCACCCACAGTCTCTCGTCCGCGCCCGTAAATGATGTTAATGACACCAGGGGGGAAACTGTCGCGAAATAATTCCAGCAACGGCCGGATCAGGAGCACACCATATTTTGCCGGTTTGAAAACAACGGTGTTACCCATGATCAGTGCAGGAAACAACGTAGTAAATGTTTCATTCAGCGGGTAGTTGAAAGGCCCCATGCAAAGCGCCACGCCCAGTGGCACACGTCTTACTTGCCCCATGATGCCTTGCTCCTGGACAAACTTGGCGGAATTGCGGTCGAGTTCCTTGAGTGAAGAGATGGTGTCAAGGATGTAATCACAGGTGCGGTCAAATTCTTTTTCAGAATCTTTCTGTGATTTGCCGATCTCCCACATCAACAAATTCACAACAGCAGTACGTTGTGTGCGCATCTTCACCAAAAATCTTTCAACATGCTCTATGCGTTCGATCACCGTCATAGAAGGCCAGATACCATGCCCCTGGTCATAGGCTGCAACAGCAGCGTCCATGGCAACCATGGCTTCGTTGGCCGTAAGCAGGGGGGTATTGCCAATAGCTTTTTGTTCGTGGTGCTCTCCCTTTTTAATAAAAACCGGACTCAGAACGACATTGAGATCGCCTTTCCAGATACGCAGCTCACCATTGATAAGATATTCCCGCTGTTCGATGAATTGAGGGAGACGGGCAGAGGCCGGAATTGATTCTTCCGTTGGGAAGAGGTCAGTTAAAAAATCACTCATGGTGGATGGGTTGATCGATGATGTAAGTTATTATGAATCCACGAACCAGCCAATTCGTGGACACACCTTGAACTTTAAACCTTAAACATTGAACTTCTAATGGCGGATGCCGCAGATTTTGCAATACTTCCGTTTTTCGATGGACCTGATCTTCGGTGGTTTCTTATGACCGAAGTAGGGGGGCTTCATGTAATCGGTGGCCTCACCCCGTTCAAAAGATTTTTCGCGTTTCTCCCGTTCCCGCCATGTGTTTTCCAGCCGATGGTAATATTCTTTCTCGGCATCGTAGGTTACCGTTTTCTTTTTCTTCTTAGCCTTCCGGGGCCCATAATACTGGACTGGGTTAACAGGTTGCAGCGTGGTGGGAAAATTTTTATCAACCGGGTTGGGCTCTTTGGTCTGGGCACATATTTCCTTAACCGTTGCCACGAAAAAGAATGTACCTAATAGAGTCACCCAGGCTTTCATCCTGCAAAGCTACGAACGAATAGCAGGAAGTTGTTCCAAAATATTATGGATAATTTAATGCCGGATTCCGCATTCCTCGCAATACTGCATTTTATGCGAGGATCTGCGGGAAGGAATACGTTTATGGCCAAAATAACGGGGGTCTGAGAACTGTGCCTTGGAGAGCTTTTTCAAAATCCGCTGTTTTTCCCGTGCGGTTTTTTCTACCCTTTTATAGAATTCGAATCTGGCTGAATGTTTGACATTGCCTTTTTTCACCTTGGCAGATTTCGCCCGACGGGGGGCATAATACACTTGTTTAACCCCAGGACTCCGCGAATCGGGCAAGGTAGATTGCCCTCTTGCAAGGGTGAAGGATAAGGATAGCGCCAACAGACAATAGAATCTCAGTGATTGCATAGCCTGGGATTAACGACGGTACGGAGTGTTTATTTTGAAGTCAGCATTTTTTTTGTGACTGTAAGCCAACTTGATTACTGCTATCAGCACCGGTTGGAAAAATAAGGAGTTGTGAACAGGATTCCTCCGGAAGGGCTAACCAAAATATTAATGAGGAGAACTGAAGTTTTTTGTTAACTCGATTTGGATTGCAACATCGATTGTTGTCTGCGAAAGATCCAGGGGGGGGTGGGGTTCGCATCACTCCAAAGGCCAAGTCCCTGGACACGCGCATGCTCTTTTAACGATTCGAGCTCATCGTTTTGCTCAGTAGTCCATGCGAGTCCTGTTCTTATCAACTCACGCTTTGGATCGGGAACACCCTCAACCCGGATGTCCCCCAGGCGATTACCCATTCGGTCTTTGCCGCGCACAACAATGGTTACGTTTTTGTTGAGAAGTAATTTTTGCAATAACGTCCTGGCATTTTCCGCAAAGTTTTGTCCAAGATCCGGACAGTCAATGCCATGAAGGAGAACCTTATATTTCTCTCCACTATTGAGTGTTATTTCAATCGTATTACCATCGATGACCGAAGTCACTTTGCCCTTAATCTCTTCACTTGCAAAACTGAAAAAAGAGACAGTACAAAAAACCAGCAGCAATATTTTAGATTTCATTTTTTTAGATTCCTACATTGATACTATAAAGATTGAAAATGGAAGCGGGCTGGATGGCAGTATCTGCTGGTCCATCCTTCACATGTAAGGTTTTGGTCTGGATTTAATAAAATGAGCGACTTGAGATGGTCATTAATAGCATGAACGACCTACCATGGGAAAATTGGACAATATTTTTGTGCAACAACGGATAGCAACAGCCCAAAGGAGAGGTTACCTTTTCGACCGACAATGATCAAGGTCATAAGTGAATCACTTCACCATAGGCCGCCGCGGCCGCCTCCATGATTGCTTCACTCATGGTAGGATGGGGGTGAACCGATTTGATGATTTCGTGACCGGTTGTTTCAAGTTTCCTGGCGACCACCACTTCGGCAATCAGCTCTGTTACATTGTGGCCGATCATGTGCGCGCCCAGCCATTCTCCGTACTTGGCGTCAAAGATGAGTTTGATAAATCCTTCTGACGCTCCGGCCGCCTTAGCCTTTCCGGAAGCGGTGAAGGGAAACTTTCCGACTTTTATTTCATATCCCGCTTTCTTCGCGGCTTCTTCGGTGTAACCGACAGAAGCAATCTCCGGCGAGCAATAGGTGCAGCCGGGTAAATTATTATAATTTAAAGGCTCGGGTTTTTTACCCATTATATTCTCAACACAGATAATTCCTTCTGCGGAAGCAACATGTGCCAGCGCAGGACCGCGTGTAATGTCTCCGATTGCGTAGATGCCGGTGACGTTGGTTTTCCCAAAATCATCCACGACGATTTTACCTTTGTCTGTTTTAACGCCAACATCTTCAAGCCCAATGTTCTCCAGGTTGGTCGCAATGCCTATCGCCGATAAAACGATATCCGTTTCAATTTTAATTTCTCCGGCAGGTGTCTTTACGGTGGCCACGCATCCCTTTCCGCTGGTATCTACTTTGGTAACTTCTGAATTAACATGGATGGTCATCCCAGCTTTTTTGAATGACTTTTCGAGTGCCTTGGAAATTTCTTCATCCTCCACCGGCACAATGCGCGGCAAAAACTCTACAATAGTGACCTCGGTTCCAATGGTACTGTAGAAATATGCAAACTCTGCTCCAATGGCACCAGAGCCAACGACAAGCATTTTTTGTGGCCTCACAGGTAGGACCATGGCTTCGCGGTATCCAATTATTTTTTTGCCATCTATTTTCATACTGGGCAATTCGCGGGAGCGTCCGCCGGTGGCAACGATAATGTGCTTAGCTTCATAATCCGTTTTTTTACCCGAATCGTCGGTCACTTCTACCTTGCCAACTTTTTTGAGTTTGCCATATCCGACAATCTGATCAATCTTATTTTTTTTGAATAGAAACTGAACTCCCTTGCTCATGCCGGCTGCAACATCGCGGCTTCGCTTCACCATGCTGGTCATGTCAGGGACTGCATCTTTTACATTGATCCCGTAATCTGATGCATGCTGGATATACTCAAATACATTGGCACTCTTTAACAACGCCTTGGTGGGAATACATCCCCAGTTCAGGCAAATGCCTCCAAGCTCTGCCTTTTCCACCACGCCCACTTTCATCCCCAACTGTGATGCACGGATGGCAGCTACATAGCCACCCGGGCCTGAGCCGATAACAATCAAATCGTAATTAGCCATAGAAAAAATGCGTTTTTAGTCGTTCAAAGATAAATGAAAAGAAATCAGAAATATGAAGTGAAAAAATCCAATGGCAGCATCAATTTACCATAACCGGAGATCTTTGTCAGAAGAGGAAGAATGGGCTGCAATTTGCTATTCTCAATTTGGAGAGTATCCATCCCACTCGTCCGGAAGTTTCCAATTTTCTGCTGAACCGGGTCTGTTGAAGAAGTCCTGACGGCAGCTTCATTAATTTTAGTGAGTCGTAAGGGCTAACGGTTGTATCAAGATTTGAATACAGGATATCACGTTTCTCCTCGTTTGGTTTTGTTGTACAGACAATGGCAGCGATGCCAATGATATAAATCAGTATGTTTTTTGTCATAGGATTTTCCTTTTACATAGTCGGTGAATGAATTTAAGGCATTAGGCTGTCGAATGCTTAAAGTCATTTGATCTGCTTATTTTGCATTGAAATTAATGAATTAAGCTAACCTGTATGAAATTACTGCAATCAAAAACAGCTCTTGTCACTGGTGCATCCAAAGGAATTGGCAGGTCTATTGCGATTCGGTTTGCGGAACAGGGCGCCAACGTAGCCTTCACCTACCTCTCCAGTGTTGAGCAGGGCCAGGCATTGGAGCTTGAACTTCAATCCAAGGGGGTAAAAGCAAAGGGCTACCGTTCGGATGCTTCTGATTTTGGCCAGGCGGAACAACTGATTAACAGTGTACTCACTGATTTTGGTTCGTTGGATATTCTGGTAAATAATGCGGGTATCACGATGGATAACCTTCTGCTTAGGATGACAGAAGAGGCATGGGACAAAATCATGCAGGTGAACCTCAAGAGTTGTTTCAATACTGTCAAAGCGGTCTGCAAACCAATGATGAAACAGAAAGGAGGCTCAATCATCAATATGACTTCCGTAGTTGGATTGAAGGGCAATGCCGGCCAGGCAAACTACGCGGCCTCGAAGGCAGGAATCATCGGATTCACAAAATCCATTGCACTTGAACTCGGATCACGGGGAATAAGATCCAATGCCATCGCACCCGGTTTCATTGAAACGGAAATGACCGGTAAGCTGGATGAAAAAACTGTTCAGAGTTGGCGCGATGCGATCCCCTTAAAACGCGGAGGCAAGCCGGAAGATGTCGCTGATGCCTGTGTTTTTCTGGCGTCTGACATGGCTTCCTACATTACCGGACAAGTCATCCAGGTGGATGGCGGCATGCTCACTTAATCTTTTCCTGAAACCTATGGCCTCGGAAATTGAACGTATCATGCGTCTTCTGGAAAAGACGTTTGACAAACAACCCTGGTACGGATCATCGATCATGGATGTGCTTGACATGGATCCGGCGAAAGCCACGCAACGACTTACCCACGGACACAGCATCATTGAATTGATACTCCATATGACGACGTGGAGAAAATTTGCCACGAGCCGATTGCAGGGCGATCATTCATTTGAAGTTTCCGATGAAATGAATTTTCCATTCACGGGTACCTGGGAAGAGGCGATGAGCGATTTGCAGAAAAGCCAGCGGACCTTGATGGAAGCGGTAAAAAGTTTTCCTGAAGATCGGCTGTGTGAGCTCGTACCCAGTAACACCCAGAAGTATACGTACTACACTTTGCTGCATGGCATTCTTCACCATGACATTTATCATCTGGGTCAGATCGCATTGCTAAAAAAAGCTTTGAACTAATCGAATACCTCTGATCGGAATAGCATTGATTTTTGACTTTAGTGTCTCGTTATTTTTCCCAATGGTACGATTATGCGATAAGCCTAACGTATGTCAGCAAATTTTTTTTAAGAAATAATTAACAAGAATTTGGAAACTCTACTAAACGGGTATACGTTTGTCCATCAGATCGATGAAGCACGTCTGCTTAATCGATTTATAAAGAAGCGCTGAGAGACAGGCTCTGTGAAGCGCTAGCAACCATTCAACCCGAAAGCTATTGGGCGGAAGAAGGTGCTAAATCCTGCCCCAGGAAGGTCTTGGGGAAATATAAACCGGTTAAAATAATGAAAAACCAGTACACTAATCCAAAAGAAACGACTCTTCGCAAGTCGCGCACTTCATTCGAATTCAATCACAATTTCTTTGAACGCTTTATGCGGCGCATGTGTTTCTACACAGGCGAAGTATGCTGTTGTTGCTGCTCTTAAGCGATAACCTTCTAATCGCCGGCATTAAGCTGTGATTTGGATAAGTCATCGATTCAGCGTTTCCTCTTTTATTTAAATAAAAATTTCAACTTTAACCCTTTACAACTATGTCAAACTTACGTTTTGAAACTCTTCAGCTTCATGCAGGACAGGAAGCAGATCCTACCACGGGCTCACGGGCGGTGCCGATTTATCAAACCACATCCTTTGTGTTCAAGAATTCTGAACACGGCGCCAATTTATTTGCGCTCAAGGAATTTGGAAACATCTACACACGTATCATGAACCCTACCACCGATGTGTTTGAAAAACGTATTGCGGCCCTTGAAGGCGGCGTTGCGGCGTTGGCTGTTGGATCAGGTCAGGCAGCTCAGTTCATCGCCTTGAATAATATTTTACAGTCCGGTGACAATTTTGTTTCCACCACATTTCTTTATGGAGGCACGTACAACCAATTTAAAGTAGCCTTCAAAAGACTCGGCGTGGATGTTCGATTTGCAGAAGGTGACAAGCCGGAACAATTTGAAAAGCACATCGATAAAAATACTAAGGCCCTCTACCTTGAAACTATAGGCAATCCGGGTTTTAACATTCCAGATTTTGAAGCGATCGCCGCGCTGGCGAAAAAGCATAATCTGCCTTTGATTGTCGACAATACCTTTGGAGCGGCTGGCTACCTCTTCCGTCCACTGGAACATGGTGCCCACATTGTGGTGGCCTCTGCTACCAAATGGATCGGCGGTCATGGCACGTCCATCGGCGGGGTGATTATTGATGGAGGTAACTATCTCTGGGGCAATGGCAAATTTCCGCAGTTTACAGAGCCATCCGAAGGTTATCATGGCTTGAAATTCTGGGATGTATTCGGAGAAGGCAATCCCCTTGGTCTACCTAACATTGCTTTCATCATCCGGGCGCGCGTGGAAGGCCTCCGTGATTTCGGACCTGCTCTGAGCCCATTCAATTCTTTCCTTTTCCTGCAAGGCGTGGAGACTCTTTCTCTGCGTGTTCAACGTTCTGTTGACAACGCGCTTGCGTTGGCCCAATGGCTGGAAAAAAATCCTCAGGTGGAGAGCGTGAATTACCCGGGTCTTCAGTCAAGCACCTATCATAAGCTGGCAAAAAAATATCTAAAGAATGGTTTTGGAGCTGTATTGTCTTTTACTGTGAAAGGTTCTAAAGAAAATGCTCAGAAACTGGTTGACAACCTCAAATTGGTAAGCCACCTCGCGAATGTAGGAGATGCCAAGACCCTCATCATTCAGCCTGCAGCGACGACTCATCAACAACTTAGCGACGAAGAACAACTCATCTCCGGTGTTTTACCCAACTTACTAAGGGTGTCCGTGGGTATTGAGCACATTGACGACATTAAAGCTGATTTTGAACAGGCCTTTGAAAAAGTATTTAGCCAAATCCTTGTGCAAGCGTAGTGCCGTTCACATAAAACCAGAGCTATTATGAAAACAAAAATTGTGTGCGTCCTAATGCTGATTTCATCATCGGTGTTGGCGCAGAAGGAAGCTGAAAAAACAGTTATCAAACCTGCGGCGGTCGTTGTTGCCTATGGGGAATCTATTTCATTGGAAAACGCGAAAAAGGTTTCTATTGCATCCGAAGCTTTTGCCGTCACCAACCAGTGGACGGTTGCCATTGCCATCGTGGATACGGGCGGAAATCTGATCCTCCTTCATAAGCTGGACAATACCCAGGTAGCCTCTATCGATATTGCTATTGGCAAAGCGAAAACGGCCAACAATTTCAAGCGTCCAACAAAGGTAATGGCAGATGCTGTGGCCAATGGAGGTGTAGGTCTTAGATTGTTGGCTGTACCTAACGTTTTCCCCCTGGAAGGAGGAGAGCCCATTTTCTCCAACGGAAAAATAATTGGGGCCATCGGGGTTTCAGGAATGACTTCCACACAGGATGCAGAGGTAGTCAAGGCCGGGCTGGCCGTATTGAAATAGTATCGGATTATTAACTAATGAAACAGGACCACATCTTTCGTCAAGTCGGTGAATTTAAACTGGAAGCAGGAGGGAGACTTTCTGACTTTCAGCTTAAGTACACTACCCTGGGCCAGTGGAACAAAGAACGTTCGAATGTCGTATGGGTTATTCACGCCCTTACGGGAAATTCTGACGTAACTTCCTGGTGGCCCGGACTGTTTGAGGAGGATAGTCCCTATGATCCGAAAGATCATTTTATCATCTGTGTTAACACCCTCGGAGGATGTTATGGCTCCACCGGACCCCTGTCCATTAATTCAAACTCAGGTAAACCTTTCTACCACGATTTCCCATTGTTAACAAATCGGGACATTGTGCGGGCTTTTGATCTTCTCAGAAAAGAACTTGGTCTCGAAAAAATTAATACGGTCATCGGGAGTTCCCTCGGTGGCCAGCAGGCTTTAGAGTGGTCTATTCTCCAGCCAGAAGTTTTCGATAATCTTGTATTAATAGCATGTAATGCCATCTTTTCTCCCTGGGGCATTGCTTTTAATGAGGCCCAACGCCTCGCCATTGAAGCCGATGAGACCTGGAAACAAAATGACCGCAGGGCAGGATCCAATGGGCTGATTGCGGCTCGTGCGATAGCCATGCTTTCTTATCGAAGTTTTACTGGATTTGCCGAAAGGCAAAGTGAAAAGGAATCCGGAAAACTCGATGACTTCCGGGCAGCTTCCTATCAGCGATATCAGGGACGTAAACTGGCAGACCGTTTTAATGCCTTCACCTACTGGATCCTGTCCAAAGTGATGGACAATCACGACGTTGGCCGGTCGCGTAAAAGTATTGCCGATGCACTCAAAGGGGTGAAAGCGAGAACGCTGGTGATCGGGATTGAAAGTGATATTTTATTTCCCCTGTCGGAACAAAAGTTACTCGCCGACAATATTCCAAACGCAAAACTTGAAATTATTCATTCGTTGTACGGACATGATGGATTTCTTGTGGAGTTTGAGCAATTAAAAAATTTATTAATTAAGTTTTATCAATCAAAGCATTCAACTATTTTGTCATGAAAAAAAACCTGAAGTTGGGATTGTTCGGATTTGGCTGTGTGGGTCAGGGACTCTATCATGTGCTCCATGAAACGAAAGGCGTGAAGGCGGAGATCAAAAAAATCTGTGTGAAAACAAAAAATAAGCCCCGTCCGCTGGGAGAAGATATTTTTACTTTCGATAAAAATGACATTCTTTTTGATCCTGAAATTGATGTCGTGGTAGAACTGATTGACGATGCTTCGGCTGCCTTTGAAATTGTTAAAAGTTCACTTCAAAACGGCAAAGCCGTAGTGACAGCCAACAAGCGTATGTTGGCGGAAAATCTGGAAGAAATCTATGAATTACAGCAAAAATACTGCAAACCAGTGCTTTACGAGGGATCTGTTTGCGGCAGTATTCCTATCATCCGT
Source organism: Cyclobacteriaceae bacterium (assembly GCA_043779775.1). Taxonomy (GTDB): domain Bacteria; phylum Bacteroidota; class Bacteroidia; order Cytophagales; family Cyclobacteriaceae; genus ELB16-189. The sequence continues at coordinate 7,736 of JAYWDP010000454.1, read as the reverse complement.
AACCTTGAAGAGTATTATGACAATGATTTAATCAAAAGTATCGAGGGCATTTTCAATGGCTCCACCAATTACATACTCACCAAGGTTTTTGATGAAAAGAAGAATTACGAGGACGCGTTGAAGCAGGCCCAGGCATTGGGTTTTGCTGAAAGCGATCCCAGTCTCGACGTACAAGCATTTGATCCCAAATTCAAACTGGTAATCCTCATTGCGCACACCTTTGGTGTTTTTGTAAAACCTGTCGATGTCATCAATTTTGGCATCGACCGCATTTCCAATATTGACCTGAAGTATGCTAAAGATCATGGGCTGACCATCAAGCTGGTGGCGCGGGCTTTTAAAGAAGGCGATAAAATTTATGGACTCGTTGCGCCGCAGTTTATTGATGCTCATCATCCGCTGAGTTCAGTTAGAAATGAATTTAATGCAGTAAGTGTTGAAGGAGCGTTTGCAGAAAAACAACTTTTTGTTGGCAAGGGAGCCGGGAGCTATCCCACCGGGTCAGCAGTTCTTTCTGATATTTCTGCGCTCACGTACGATTACCAGTATGAGTACAAAAAGTTGCACCAGGAAAACGCGCTTTCCTTTTCTAACGATGCCTCGGTGGAGGTGATGGTCAGTTTCTCAGGTTCAGGTGAAGTTGTTTCTGTGGCTGACTTTGAAAAGTTTAAAGGAGGGTTTCAGGGGAATGGCCAGCAGAACATGCAAGGGATTGTTAGACTTGAAAAAATAAGGGAGTGGTCGCAGCGACCTGGCATCAATGTAATCCTGGCTCCTGGAGCGGTAGTGGCCCCTTTGAAGTCGGTTGGCATTGAGGATTTTAGCTATTCCTGACTAAATCATATTAACACCGGTCCAGGCTAGCATCTCTATATTAATCCATTAATTTTTTGATGGCTTAACCCTGTTTTTTGGGTGGGGTGAATATATTTGTGGTCTAATAATCTTTCCACATGCTACCCATTGTTTCTACCTCCATTATAGCCTTCACGGTCGTTATCATGTTACTGGTCTTTTTGCTGTTATTGGCACAAAAGAAACTCGTGCAATCCGGTCCGGTAAAGATCACCATCAACGGAGAAAAAACGCTGACGGTCTCTGCTGGCAGCTCACTGCTCAGTACATTGGCGAACGCAAAAATATTTTTGCCTTCTGCCTGCGGCGGGGGCGGCACTTGCGCCATGTGTAAATGTGTAGTGGAAAGCGGTGGTGGAGATGTTTTGCCCACCGAGTTGGGACACCTTTCACGCCAGGAGAAGAAAGAACACGTTCGCCTCGGATGTCAAGTGAAAGTAAAACAAGACCTTAACATCCGCATTCCGGATGAAATATTTGGAATCAAGAAATGGGAATGTGAAGTGGTGTCCAACTACAATGTGTCAACATTCATCAAGGAGTTTGTGATGAAACTCCCGCCCGGGGAAACACTCAAGTTTGAAGCCGGTGGCTACATTCAAATTGATGTTCTCCCTACTGAGGTAGATTTTAAAACTATGGTCATCACACCGCATCCTGAATTGGGTCATAAGCAGGATGTATTTCAGAGTGACTGGGATAAATTCAAGCTCTGGGACCTTAAAATGAAGAATGAGGAACCGATATTCCGAGCATATTCAATGGCCAATCACCCTGCGGAAGGAAATATTGTGATGCTGAATATTCGGGTAGCGACCCCTCCCTGGGACCGACAGAACAACAAATGGATGGACGTCAATCCGGGGATATGCTCATCCTATGTTTTTTCGCGAAAGCCAGGTGACAAGGTCACCATCTCCGGACCCTACGGTGAATTCCACATCAATCCAACACAGCGCGAAATGATTTATGTGGGGGGTGGCGCAGGCATGGCTCCGTTGAGAGCACAGATTTTTCACCTGTTCCATACGGAGAAGACGAAACGCAAAGTGTCATACTGGTACGGTGGGCGCTCTAAAAAGGAATTATTTTATACCGAGCATTTCAAGAATATTGAAAAGTATTTTCCGAATTTCAAATTCTATATCGGCCTATCTGAACCCCTTCCCGATGACCAGTGGAAAGTGAAGAAGAATCTGGAAGATCAGGATGCTGATGGATACACCGGGTTTATTCACAAATGTTTATTCGACAACTACCTCAAAGAACATCCATCTCCTGAAGACGTTGAATATTATCTCTGCGGACCGCCGATGATGAACGCAGCGGTTTTGAAAATGCTTGATGAAATGGGCATACCCAAGGAAAATGTCCGCTTTGACGATTTTGGCGGATAGGAATAAATGTTAGAACAATAAATTGCCTGCCGGACGTACTCGGCGGGCATTTTTGTTAGAGCTGTTGGGTATTCCTTTTTTTACGGATAGTTTTGTTAAAACCCTGTTCCTATGGATTTATCAATTTTCTTCTCACCACCCGATGAATCCGTTTATTCTGCCATTACCTCCACTTCCTCCTTTCTAAAAAACATTAAAATGTTTGGCGAGAAAATGCCAGACTACCGGGACGCCCATGTCGCCATCATCGGTGTGAATGAAACGCGGGGAGCCGGCCACCATGCGGGCAAAAGTCAGGCACCCGATGAAATACGAAAGAAACTTTACCAGTTGAAAAAAGGAACGGGGGCTTACCGTGTCGTTGATCTGGGAAATCTTAACAGTGGAATTGATCTGGATGAAACCTATGTCAGACTCAGCGAGGTATGCCGGATATTGCTGGAGCATAATGTGCTTCCCATCATTCTCGGTGGCACCCACGATCTGGACTATGGACAGTATTGGGCCTATGAGCGGTTGGAGAAGCTGGTGAGCCTTTTAAATATTGATGCCTTTCTAGACCTTGAAGACAAGCACGGAGTTTCTCCGGACCGGAGACACATCCATAAAATCCTGCTCCATGAACCCAATTTTTTGCTCAGTTACACGCACCTTGCCTACCAGAGTTACCTGATTGATCCATCGTCGATCAGTGTGTTGGAGAAATTATATTTTGAGGCCTTTCGCATCGGGCAGATGCGCACCAATCTGGCAGAGATGGAACCTGCCATCCGTCAGGCAGATTTGTTATCTTTTGATATCACTGCGATACGGTCGAGTGATGCCCCAGGCAGTGATCGTGCCCAACCTTTTGGACTGAGTGGAGAGGATGCCTGCCAGATCTGCTGGTATGCGGGCATGAATGAAAAGCTCAGCTCCGTGGGATTCTATGGATATAGTCCCGACCTGGATGATACACATAAAAAGACTGCCTCGGTTGTTGCTACTATGATTTGGTATTTCATCGAGGGATATTATCACCGTAAAAACGAGCAGAACTTTCGCAGCAATGATTTTACGAAGTATACCGTTTCAATGCCCGTGGAACCGGAGATGCTAACCTTCTACAAAAGTAAATTCACTGAACGCTGGTGGATGGAAGTACCGATGCCTTCGAAGTCGACTTATGCACGGAACAGCATTGTACCGTGCAGCTACAGCGATTATCAGGCCGCCACCAAGGGGGATGTGCCAGACCGATATATTACGGCTTTGGGGAAATTTTAAAATTTATTTTAACTCGGCGATTACCGTTTTGCCGCCACGGGTAACTTCTCCCATCGACACTTTCACGACGGCATCCAGGGGCAGGTAGATATCAACGCGCGAACCGAATTTGATAAATCCGAACTCCTGACCCTGCTCGAGAGAAAGGCCCACTTTGACATAACACTTGATCCTGCGCGCCAGGGCGCCGGCAATTTGACGAAACAAAACCTCGGTGCCGTTTTTCATTTTTGCCACGACAGTCGTGCGTTCATTTTCTGTGCTGGACTTGGGATGCCAGGCCACCAGGTACTTGCCCGGATGATATTTGAAATAACTAATAGCGCCGCTCACCGGCATGCGGTTTACATGAACGTTCAGCGGTGACATGAAGATGGATATTTGCTTTCTTCTAGACTTGAGATATTCCATTTCCTCCGTTTCTTCAATCACAACCACTTTGCCATCAGCGGGCGCGAGTACCTGGTTTTCATTTTTTGAAATTGAAAAAACCGGATTGCGAAAGAACTGAAGAATCAGTAAGTAAAATCCAAGGCTAAGGCCCAACGCAAGGTTCTGAATTATAGTAGCTTCCGGCAGAAAATAGGCCAGAAGCGCATTCAGTGCAAAAAGTAGAAGTAATAAAAAAAATAATAAGGTCCTGCCTTCTTTGTGAATAGTCATATCGTGTTGATTGATCCTTTCCGGAATCAAAATTATGAATACGGACCAGGAATATTAATACCCGCCGCGATACTTATACGTCTTCGCTACTTTGTCGATGGCTACCATATAGGCTGCAATGCGCATAGACACTTTATATTCTGTAGCCACCCGGTATACATTGTCAAAAGCATCTTTCATAATCCGGTCACTCCTGCGATTGACTCGGTCGGCAGTCCATTTGTAGCCCAGGCGATTTTGCACCCACTCAAAGTAGGAGACGGTCACGCCACCTGCATTCGCGAGAATATCCGGAACCACACTGACACCCTTTTCATAAATGATGCTGTCGGCTTTGGAAGAAGTAGGTCCATTGGCACCCTCCACGATCAACTTCGCCTGAATTTTTGAAGCATTGACAACTGTAATCACATCTTCGGTAGCAGCAGGCACCAGTACATCCACGGGCAAGGTAAGGATTTCCTGTCCGGAAATTTTCTGTGCATCGGCAAAACCATCCAGCGATCCCTTGTTGCTTTCGCGGTATTTTACAGCTTTATCAATATCGACTCCCTTTTCATTGTAGTAGGCGCCGGCCAGGTCACTGATGGCTACTACTTTCAAACCGCGTTCTGACAGCAGCCTGGCAGCCCACATGCCCACGTTTCCAAATCCTTGTACAGCGCAGCTGGCGTTGTAAGGATTGATTTTCAATTTACCCATAGCCGCCAATGTGGCCACCATCACACCTCGACCCGTGGCTTCCGTTCTTCCAAGCGAGCCGCCGAGTACAATAGGTTTGCCAGTAACCACGGCATTCACTGTCATCCCTTGTGTGCGTGAATATTCATCCATCAGCCAAGCCATCTCCCGAGGACCTGTGCCCATATCGGGAGCAGGAATATCTTTATCAGCTCCGAAAATATCAATCATCGATAAAGTATAGGCACGCATCAATCGCTCAATTTCACCGGCTGACATTTCCCGTGGATTGCACTTCACGCCGCCTTTCGCACCGCCGTAAGGAATATCAACTACCGCACATTTCCAGGTCATCCAGGCAGCGAGGGCCTTTACTTCATCCAGGTGCACTGCTGGATCAAAACGAATCCCTCCTTTAGAAGGACCCAGAATCGTCGAGTGAATAACCCGATAGCCTTCAAACACGCGAATGCTTCCATCGTCCATAGTGACAGGGAGGGAAACGATAACTTGTTTGGCGGGTACTTTTAATACGTTATAGATTTGTTCCTCCAGCCCAAGGATCTGTGAGGCAGTCTGGAAGCGTGACATCATCGCTTCAAAAGGATTCTCCTTGTCGAGCAAAGGAGCGGGTTCGATATAAGCCATTTTTTATAAGAATTTAGAATTCGGTAGTCAGGATCTAGAATCCACTAATTTTCACAGGCCCTAAATATCTCCGAAAACGGTTGCAAAGATATAGAAATTAGTGGTTAGGAAGCCGGCCAGCGGATTGTTTACTCCGCAGAATAATCACAAGCCTATGTCTTGTGAAACCATAATTTTCATAGGTAAAAGCATAAAAAACACTTGTAAATTTTGTGATCGGGATACTATTGGAAGTCTTAGAAAATCTCCAGAAAAGCCACAATAAAAGGAACGGATATCAGCAGCCCGTCAAACCGATCAAGGAAGCCCCCGTGACCGGGAAGGCTCGTGCCTGAGTCTTTAATTTCAATACTTCGCTTGAGAAGGGATTCAATCAAATCTCCATACGTTCCTCCGACAATGATAATAGTCGTAATGGTAAGCCATTGCCACAAGGCCAGGGTGTGAAAGAAATTATTCATGAGAAAACCAAAACCGAAAGCCAGCAAAGCTCCGCCGATAGCGCCTTCCCAGGATTTTTTAGGAGAGATGCGCTCAAACAATTTGCGCTTGCCGAACAAAGTGCCTGCGATGTAGGCGCCGGTATCGCTGGCCCACAAAATAAAAAGACATCCGAAGATGATCTCAAAATTATAGGCACCATTTTCGAAGACCGCAATGTTGAGAAGGGCATAAGGCATGGCTACATAAAAAACCCCCAACAGGGTGTAGGCAATATTTGTAAATGGTTTTCTCTCAAATTTTTTGTACAGCTTAATCATGTACACACAGGAGATCAGGGGAAAAATCAGGAAGTAGTATCGATAGGAAATTTGCTTTTGTTCAATGAGAAACGAAAGACAGAAGATGGTCATACCGCAAATAGTTCCAAACGTCTTTTGTATAGCCATGCCATCCAGTCCGGCCAATCCATAAAATTCACGCAGCGTAAGAAAGCAGATCAGAAAGAACACTGCAAAATAAGTCCATTCGCCATAGACAATACTGCTTAATATAACGGCCGCGCCGAAAACTGCCGTGATGATCCGTTGGGTAAGGTTGCTATAGTCTCTAAGTGATGTCACGGGTAGTTGATAAGCGCGATTGAAAATAATTCTTTAAAAATAAGAGCAATAATGCAGTAAGTAAAAGGGAAGTTGCCACCAGGGGCCACGGTGCACCATCGGTACTCTCTACATCAAAGGAAATAAAGCCTTTTTGATAGAGATAGAGTCCGATCAATTGCAGGCCGTTGTTAAAGAAATGACCGAGTATTGGAATCCACAAATTGCCCGACCAAAAATACAGGTAGCCAAGAAAGGCGCCTATCATAAGCCGCGGAACGAACCCAAGAAACTGTAAATGAAAAGCACTGAATAGAATGGAAGTCACCCAAATAGCTACATGAGGATTTCTCACAGCGCGTTGCAATTCGGTCTGAATGAGTCCGCGAAAGACTAATTCTTCGCCTACCGCCGGTATAATGGCCATCACTATGAATGTGAAAATAAATGTTAGCGGTGTCATGTTACTGGTAATGGATTTGATAATAGCCTCTGCCATTGCTTCCGTTTCCTGTACCCATCGTCCAAAGCCGCTCATCCAATCGGGAAATTGGAATCCAGCATTCCATTCAGCTACCGGAGAGATAGACACAGACAAACCAATCACAGCGACCATGACGGCAAGTATCAGCAAGGGCCACTGCCCTTCATTTCTAAAGAAGATGGTGAGCTCACGTTTTTCTGAAACTTTGAGGTAGAACCAAGGCACTAAAATAAATCCGGTAAAAGCAGCAATGCCCTGGGAGAGCAAAATAGTATCGCGTAAGTCGGGGTGGTTGATCGGGTCTGCAAAAGCATTTATCAAATTGCCATCATAATGCAAGGCGGCCACCACCAGCGCCAAAACCTGTCCGAGGATCACCCAGCCGAAAAGCACCACTACGATAAGGATGCGAAACAGGGAAATGAGGGGAGGTCTATCTGAAATCATAGGATCGTTCATGTGAGCGATTTTGGCTATTTTTGCGGGCAAATATGGTAAAATCTTCGCTGATAATGAGGTTTGAAGGGTCTACATGGTAAAAATCGGAAACATCGAACTGGGAGAATTCCCGCTGCTGCTGGCACCCATGGAGGATGTGAGTGATCCGCCGTTCCGTGCTGTATGCAAGGCGGGCGGTGCTGACCTCATGTATACGGAATTTATTTCTTCGGAAGGATTGATCCGCGATGCAGCGAAAAG
>JAYWDP010000453.1:0-3372 GCA_043779775.1 Cyclobacteriaceae bacterium | reverse complement strand
GATCCCCGAGGGCTACGGGATTGGTTTCCTTGATATCCTCCAGCCTCAACTTGCCTTGCAACCGGCAATTGTATTTTTTCCCATCTTGTCCCAGGACTTCGTACCAAGATCCTGTTGATTTTATCACCCGGCCTTCCATAACGAGAGGAATTTTTTACAGTACCCGACAATTTTATTAGTGGCACCTAAATTTTCCAATACATACTGACGGGTAACTTCACATGCCAGCTGAGATGACTGCGGGGAACTAATCATCTTTTCATAGGTAGATTTCAGATCACGATAACTGCCGACTTCAAAAGCTCCACCCCGGTTTACAAGGTCTACGGCTTCCTGATATTTCTGGTATGCTTTATTTCCAAAGAAAATCGGGATACCGTAGCAGGCAGCCTCCAGGATGTTATGCAGCCCCTGGCGGAATCCACCTCCGATAAAAGCAAATTCCCCATAACGATACAAACGGGAGAGCATGCCAATATTGTCAATGAGGAGAACAGAAAATTCCTGAATGGAATTGCCTTCAGCTTTGGAATACCTTACACAATTCCCGTCAATAGATTTTTCAATCTCGTCAAGGAATGACTCCGATATTTCATGAGCGGCAATGATAAATTTTAACCGGCTCTTGTTTTCGTTGATGAACGGAAAAAGGACTTCCATATCCTCAGCCCACGCGCTGCCAATGACCATGAGCTTTTGGTCATTTTTAAATTGTGCTACCAGGGGTAATTCCTCTGCATTTTCATTGATCTGCTGTACGCGGTCAAACCGGGTATCGCCGGTAAGGGTGACCTCGGACACATCGATAGACTGCAGCAAGCGGACTGACTGATCGTTTTGAACAAAGAAATGATTGAAACTTTTCAGCATGGACCTGAAAAGAGAACCATACCATTGAAAGAAAATCTGTTTGGGTCGGAAAATAGAGGAAATGGAAATCAGGGGGATGTTTCGCTTATGAAGTTCGTGTGTATAATGATACCAAAATTCATACTTGACAAAAATGACCAGTGCCGGCTTGATCTTTTCGATGAACGTTATAGCATTTCGCCGGGTGTCCCAGGGTAAATAGAATATGAAATCGGCATATTCATAATTCTTTCGCACCTCATATCCTGAAGGTGAAAAAAAGGTCAATAATATTTTCAAGGAAGAGTTTTGGGATTTGAGCGCCTCCAGCACCGGACGACCTTGTTCAAACTCTCCGAGGGAAGCGCAATGCATCCAGATTAGTGGTTCAGGGGTGGGAAGTGGGAAGGAAGTTTCGAGTTTATTCTTTTGTTGTTTTTGACCCAGGTTAAACGCTTTTGCTTTGGGATTAAACCAACCAGCGATCCGATAAATTATCCGCAGACAGTAGATGACATTATTGTAGATGACAATCATGAGATATTTGATCATCAAAGATAGAATTTGAACTATAAGCAATTACTTGATCTGGAAACTTTATGCACATTAAGTGATCAGAAGTCCAATGGAATACTGCCTGTATCCGGGCACAATTGCTATTCCTAGATCACAACTTGCAGGGTTTTAGCCTAAAACCGGGTTAAAGAGAAGAAGTATTAATGACGACGGAAATGCAGAAAATACGTAATTACCTTTTTATTCAAGATTGAATTAATACCTAAAACTTATAAAGTTGAAGGACCATTCAAAAATTATGTTCTTTAGTTCGTTTTCATTTTGTATATTCCTTTTTAAGATTAATATTTATTACCAAATAGATTTAATATATGAGATACCCTGACAATACCGCTCTTATGCTTATGCTTTCAGTTGTGATGCTATTATCAACTACCTGTATAAAAGCTCAGAATGCCTCTGATTTTTCTAATTTTTTGCGTCTGGAACAGGCTAATGCTTCCAAGCTAATCGCAGCCTACACTTCGCCAGCCATTCGGGGCGTATCTTATGGAATGACGAATGGCTGGTATCATACTGCGAAAGCTCATAAATCATTGGGATTTGACTTGGGTGTGACAATGAGTGCTGTGTTCATACCTACTTCAGAAAATTATTTTAGTCCCGGAGATCTTCAACTGGCAAATACAACCTTCACGAATGTGACTCATCCTGGACTCGGGGGGCCAACAATTTTTGGCAACAAAGATGTAACGAATTATACTTCGACGTATACGCCGACAGGGTTGAGCGCTGCCCTGGGGCCACAAACTGTAAGTTTCAGTGGCCCGGAAGGCTTAGATCTGGCAGGAAGTATCGGCTTTTCCGCCGTTCCGGTGCCGATGATCCAGTTGGGCATCGGAATAATTAAGAATACCGATTTGAAGATCAGATTACTTCCGGAAAGAACTGTGGGAGGGAACTCCCCTGGCTCCACCCCGAGCAAAATTAGTATGTTGGGCTTTGGATTGCTTCACGATATCAAACAATATATCCCAGGTATAAAATTGGCACCATTTGATCTTTCAATATTAGTGGCTTATAATTCTGTTGCTGGAGAAACAAGTTTGGTTAGCAGTGGCAGCACTGGCCAACCACAAAGCAGCGATGGCAATGTTTCCTATAAATTAAATTCCTGGATCGTACAGGGTGTGATCTCAAAGAAATTTTCTGTATTTACATTGTATGGGGGCCTTGGCTATGGCTCAGTAAATACTAATGTAGATGTCACGGGTACTTTTATTATACCGGCGGTGCCATCGAGTTTTTCTGTGAAAGATCCGGTAGCGATAAATTTCTCTAATAACGGTGTAAAGTTCAATGCAGGCTTTCGACTCAAGTTTGGTCCGGTATACTTGAATACGGATTACACCATTCAGAAATATAATGCTTTGACTGTAGGTTTTGGTCTCAGCGTGAGATAACACAATTCTGAAACAAATTAGAGAAAGTTAAATTCTAAGAAAACTTCTTATTTCCCTTTAAATGAAGGCTTTCTTTTTTCTATGAAGGCCCTCATTCCTTCTTTTTGATCCTCGCTGGCGAAGGTGAGGTAGAAATTTTTTCGCTCGAACATAAGTCCCTCATCAAGCAAGGTTTCGAAAGACCGGTTCACAGCTTCTTTCGCAAGTTGAACGGCCACGGGAGACATTTGCGCAATTTCCTGCGCCAGGAGAATGGCTTCCTTTAAATAAAATTCTACGGGAACCACTTTGATAACGAGTCCGTAGAAGTGAGCTTCTTCAGCAGATAAAAATCTTCCGGTCAGAATTAGCTCCATGGCTTTTGCTTTGCCGACGGCTTTGGTCAGTCGTTGCGTGCCACCCGCCCCGGGAATGGTTCCCAGTTTTATTTCCGGTTGTCCGAATTTTGCGGTCTCCGAAGCAATGATCATGTCACACATCATGGCAAACTCACAGCCTCCGCCGAGGGCAAATCCAGAAACAGCCGCGATGATTGGTTTTTTTG
>JAYWDP010000452.1:0-3384 GCA_043779775.1 Cyclobacteriaceae bacterium | reverse complement strand
AATGCGTCTCAATTCAAGTTGTTGATTGTGGACAAGGAATTCAAGCAAATTTTAAAATGATCAGGAAAATGTGCAGCAAAGAATATTGCCACCGATTCACAGATTTTTTTTGTCATTTAATCAGTGAATCTGTGGCAATATTTGTATTTAAATTAGAGTTGTACTCTATTTCAAATACATCCCATAAAACTTTTCAATCTCCTCTTTGGAAGACTGTTTCAATGGCCTGATCACACGGAATCCGACAAACATACCATCCGTCAACCACCAGCGACTCTTTGGAATCTGCGGATCGCGCTGGTTCCATTTGGCGTCAGAGGGAATTCGGTTTGTACACCTGAGTTGGTTGGTATTGTCTTGAAATGAGCCACCGCGAACTGTGCGTGGATATTTTGAGCCTGGCGTAGTGATTGGATCCTTATTGGTTATTTTTTGATAGTAGGCTGGGTCGTATTGATCCATCGTCCACTCGCTCAGGTTGCCAAGCATATCATACAGACCCCAGGCGTTCGGATTCTTTTCTTTTACATGATGGAATTTAGCCTCGCTGTTGTCTTTGAAGTAGCCTGATGCTTTCAGGGACTCTACGTCCTTATTTGTCTCCGTGTTATCGGCTTTGCAAGCATATTCCCATTCTGCTTCCGTCGGGAGTCGATAGAAAAAGCCCGTCTTGGTGTAAAGCCATTTGCAATACATCATCGCTGCCTGCTGGCTCATGCTGTTGGCCGGGTGCTTGCTCTCACGGCCCATGCCCCAGGTGAGGTCGATATATTGTGGTGTGGCTCGCGTGACGCCATCGATATTTTTGCTCTGAGGCAATGACATGTCTTTAAAGTAAATATCCCACTCTTCAAAAGTCACTTCATGTTCACCCATCCAAAAAGCAGAAAGTTCTACTTCGGCCATCGGGCTTTCATCGGCATCAGCCAAAATACTTTTACTGCCTATTTGAAATTTTCCAGCGGGTATCGCCAGCATTTTAAAAGTAATGGCTGATCCTTTTATTTTTTGATCGTATTCTTTGGGCTGGGAAAGGAGGGAACTATTTTGGAAGAGAAAAAGGACCAGTAGGAGGGTATTTTTCATTTTGCCTGTAGTGGTTTGATTTCGAAAGTAAGCAACAAAAATGTACTTTTCGATTTAATGCCCAAACGATTAGTCTATTTGATTTTGATTTCGACCGCGCTGCGAATGATCGTTGCGTCTGTGCTGGAGTTGAGTAATGATGAGGTATATTATTATCTGTATGCCCTGGATCTCCAGCCCAACTATTTTGATCATCCGCCCGGCGTTGGGGTCCTGATCCGGATTTTCACATTCAATCTTAATTTCAACCATGAGTTTTTTATTCGACTCGGTGCCATCGTCTGTGCGGCCATTGGCACTGCCCTGGCGTATCGCCTTGGGAAACTTATTAAAAATGAGCAGACCGGTTGGTTTGCGGCCATTCTTTATACTACGGGCATTTACACTTCAATCATAGCAGGTACTTTTATTATTCCCGATAGCCCTCAGGTGGTGCTCTGGCTGGCAGCCCTGGTGGTTATGTATGACATTATTCTTAGGACAGATCAGCGGCAGGAAGTTTCCCTTCAGCGATGGCTTTTATTTGGATTGCTCACCGGTCTTTGTATCCTCTGCAAAGTGCACGGAATTTTTCTTTGGTTTGGTTTTGGGATTTATATTCTCATGTATCAACGGCAGCTTCTTAAAAATTACGGATTATACCTCTCCGTTCTTCTGACCTTGGCTGTTATAAGTCCGATTGCCTGGTGGAATTTCCAGAATGATTTTATCACGTATCGTTTTCACAGTGAAAGAGTATCGGTAAAGGAGTCTTTGCTGCACTTCGACTATTTTTTTCAGGCCATCGGGGGTCAATTGCTGTACAATAATCCCATCAATGCCGTCGTGATCCTCATTTCCTTTTGGAAGCTAAAATCATTGAACTTCTTATGTCAGCGGGGTGTGCGATTTATTATGGTGAATGGTTTGCCAATCGTAGGGGTGGTGACGGGCCTGTCATTATTTAATTCCATGCTACCCCATTGGAGTGGTCCCGGGGTTCTGGTTCTTTCCTTTTTAGCGGCAGCCTGGTTGGATGAAAAATCACAAAAGGAACTCACTGGCAAGTTACCCGTGGTGATGAAGGCAAGTTTGTCATTAATTTCCGTTGCTACCCTGATTGCAGTACTCCTGATTAACTTTTATCCAGGGACCGTGGGGAGCCAGGAACCAAAGCGTTACGGGGATGGGGATTTTACTCTTGACATGTATGGTTGGAAAAAATTTTCAGATGAATTCGGACCCTGGCTGGAAGTACAAAAGGCTGATCAGGAGCTTCCAGCAGTTATTAAAATCGTTTCTGACAAATGGTTTCCGGCAGCCCACATTGATTTTTATGTAGCCTCCCCAATGGATGAGAAGGTGATTGGTGTTGGCCAGGTTACTGACCTGCATCAATATTACTGGCTAAATAGAACCCGTCCGATATTAGAAAAAGGCGAAAGCGCTCTCTGCATCATTCCTACTAACAATCCCAGTAATATGGAGTACAGCTATTTGAGATATTTCTCTTCGGCAACACTTTTGAAAACTTTTGAAAGTAAACGCGGAGGGGAATTGACTCGATATTTTGAAGTGTATTTGCTGAAGGATTATAATAGGGAAGATGAGATGCATAATTGACCGCAGAAGGTCAATGAGTCGTCCCGACCATCCGCAGACTAAGACCGTGTGTATCAAAATAATCGAACGTTAATATAAATGTTGTGGTCACTATCAAATTTATAAGTTCGATGGGTTAAACGAATGGGCTAACGGATATGCCACCCGATGCTTCCCGGCATTTTTATGCGGCAGGCAGCCCAGATAATCTCAAAGAAATTGGTATATTGGACGACCCCAAACTGGACACCAGCAATGCCCTCTACACTACTGCCGGATTACGAATACGATATTTTTATTAGTTACCGGCACAACGACAACCAATACGATGGTTGGGTAAGTGAATTCGTAGAGAAACTACGAAAAGAATTGGTCGCCACGGTGAAAGACAAACTCACCGTTTTTTTTGATGAAAATCCGGAAGACGGTCTCCTGGAATCCCACCACGTTGATCATACGATTTCCTCCAAGATAAAGGCCCTGATTTTTATTCCTATTGTTTCGCAGACCTACTGCGATACCAAAAGCTTTGCCTGGAATAATGAATTTTTATTATTCAGCAAGACTGCTTCCAATGATCGTTATGGAAGAGAGATCAGGCTTCCCAATGGAAATACCGCCAGCAGGATTCTTCCTGTGAGAATTCATGAAATAGAAAGAGATGATACCGAGTTGCTTGAAAACTCTCTCCAAGGCGTACTTCGGTCGATCGATTTT
>JAYWDP010000451.1:0-9643 GCA_043779775.1 Cyclobacteriaceae bacterium | reverse complement strand
TGACCAAGCTGGAAGATGCGATGAAGGCAAGTGAAGAGGCCAGGAAAAAGAAAAATTAATATTAATTCGGTAATGAGTTAATTCGTTAATTTGATAGTAAGATGATAACAACTCCGCATCATCAAATCAACAAATAGACCTGATGGGCAAAATAATTGCGATAGCAAACCAAAAAGGAGGCGTAGGCAAGACCACCACGGCCATTAACCTGGCCGCGAGTCTGGCGGTGCTTGAAAAAAAGACCCTCCTGCTGGATGCCGACCCACAGGCTAACTCCTCCTCGGGATTGGGCATTGACCCGAAAAGTGTGAAGTTGAGCATCTATGAATGCATGGTCGATGCCGCCAATATTCACGATGCCATTGTTCAGAATGAATTGAAATACCTTCACATCTTACCTTCTCACATTGACCTGGTAGGCGCCGAAGTAGAGATGGTAAATATTGAACACCGGGAAGATAGGATGCGGGAAGCACTGAAAAAAATCAAAGATGAATATGACTTCATCATCATCGACTGCTCTCCGTCGCTGGGTCTGATTACCATCAATTCACTTACCGCTGCGGATTCTTTGATTATCCCCGTGCAATGCGAGTACTTCGCCCTGGAGGGGCTGGGAAAGCTTTTGAATACCATCAAAATTATTCAGACGCGCCTGAACCCACAGTTAGAAATTGAAGGAATCCTCTTAACGCTATACGATTCCAGAACTTCTTTAGGCAATCAGGTGGTGGAGGAAGTAAGGACTCATTTTAAGAATATATCTTTCAAGACCATCATTCCCAGGAACGTGAAGTTGAGTGAAGCACCCAGCTTTGGGTTGCCGGTGATCGTGCATGACGCCGAGAGCAAGGGCTCCATCGCCTATTTGAATCTCGCCCATGAAATCCTGGATAAAAACGGTTTGAGTAAATAATGAAGAAGAAAGGACTTGGCCGCGGGCTCAGCGCACTGCTCAGCGATACGCCGGAAACTGAAAAATTCGATGAAGCACCGGCGGCCTCCGGCAGCATGAATGAAATTTCCATTCATGAGATAGAAGTAAACCCTTTCCAGCCCCGGCAATATTTTGATAAGGAAACGTTGCGCGAACTCGCAGACTCAATCAAAGTACATGGTATTATTCAACCCATCACCGTACGCAAACTTTCCCGAAATCAATATCAACTGATCTCAGGTGAACGCCGGTATCAGGCCGCCAGACTCAGTGGATTAAAAACGATTCCCGCCTACATCCGGTCGGCGGATGATCAGCAGATGCTGGAATTGTCTTTGATTGAAAACATCCAACGCGAGAATCTTAACCCGATTGAAATTGCGTTGAGCTATCAACGATTGTTGACGGAGTGCAGCATCAAACAGGACGAACTGGGAGATCGTGTTGGTAAAAACCGCTCTACCGTTACCAATTATCTCCGACTGTTAAAGCTTCCCCCCGATATTCAGATTGCCCTCCGCGACAATAAACTTTCCATGGGGCATGCCCGGGCCATCATCAATGTTGAGAATCCGGAAGTGCAACTTTTGATTTTCAAGCGAACCGTCCGGGAGGACTTGTCGGTGCGGCAGGTGGAGGAATTAGCCCGTTCTTTGGGCAAAAACCAGAAGAAAAGCAAGGAAAAACCCACCACGCCTGCCTCACACAAAGAAATTTCTCAGCTGCAAAGCAAACTTTCGTCACACTTTGGCACGAAAGTTAGTGTGAAGAGTGATGGCAAGAAGGGAGAAATTAAGATCCCCTTCCTATCCATTGAGGACCTTAACCGGATCCTCGATATTTTCAAAGTTTGATCCCTAGAGTTAAAAATGTTCAGACTGCTGGTTATTCTAATGATTAGTGCAGTATCTGCCTCATCCTTCGCACAAGAAGTTGAAGTGTTAGGTGATACCCTTTTGCATACCAGTGACTCTATTCTGGTCAAAAAGAACGGTAAAATCATTACCGTCGCATCCTATGCCCAGCGTTATCAGCCGCGTAAAGCGCTCCTCTATGCGGCGGTCTTGCCCGGTGCGGGACAGGTGTACAATAAGAAATACTGGAAACTACCAATCGTTTACGGGGGCTTCGCCATGATCACGTATTTTGTCGTTGGCTATAATAATTTGTACTTGAAATATAAAAATGAATTGTTTGGTCTCCTGGAAAGCAAAGCAACTACCTCGACGAGTGGGTTTTCACAAGAACAACTTCGCAGCATTGTTGATACTGCCCGCCGTCAACGCGATTTCTTTTTGATATTGGATGGGTTTTGGTACATCCTACAAATGGTAGATGCTCACGTGGATGCACACTTAAAAGAATTTGATCTGAATCCGCAATTGAAAGTCAGTCTCAAGCCAACGGTACAACAAGATGTGCTGACAGGAAGAACACAAGGCTTTTCCCTGATCTTTAAATTCTAATATCTATGCGAATACTCCTCATAGGCTATGGTAAAATGGGCAAGGTAATTGAGGCCATCGCGCGCAATAGAAATCATACCATTGCCGGTATTATCGACCCTGTCTCTGGGATGACCTTTGATTTTCAAACTCCTGTTGATGTAGCCATCGAATTTACAGTTCCGGAATCGGCTTCCGCCAATATTAAATTGTGCTTAGATCATAACATCCCGGTACTCTCCGGGACCACCGGCTGGCTCCAACATAAAAAAGAAATTGATACCTACTGTATTTCAAAACAAGGGACTTTTTTCTATGCCTCCAACTACAGCATGGGGGTAAATATATTTTTTAAGCTCAATGAAAAGCTGGCGCAGATGATGAGTGGCCAACCTGAATATCAGGTACATATTGATGAAACCCATCATACACAAAAGAAGGATGCCCCCAGCGGAACCGCCATTACCCTGGCGGAGGGAATCATAAAAAATAACCTTACCAAAAAACAATGGGTAAAAAATGAAACCCAACTACCCGGTGATCTCGTTATACAATCATTCCGGGAAGACCCCGTCCCCGGGACGCATGTAGTAACCTACGCATCCCCTACCGATGACATTGAAATCAAGCATACGGCACATTCACGCCAAGGCTTTGCCCATGGAGCAGTGCTGGTGGCTGAATGGCTACCCCAACAAAAAGGCGTGCTGGGGATGGACCATTTTTTAAAATTCTGACTTCGGATTATTTTACTTTTATTTGCGGGACTTTATTAAATCGTTGTTCGTTGTTGGTTGATCGTTATTCGCGAATACCCGATACGAACAACAAACAACAAACAACAAACAACAAATAACGAATTATTATGAATTGGAAATTCTGGGAGAAGAAAAAGGAAGAGGAGAAGCCAAGGCCAAAAAAGTCTTTTTTTCGTGAGTGGCTGGATGCGATAACATTCGCGGTAGTAGCCGCCACTTTGATACGATGGCTGATCATGGAGGCCTACACCATCCCCACACCCTCCATGGAGAATTCTCTGTTGGTAGGAGATTTTCTTTTCGTAAGTAAGTTCCACTATGGCACCCGAACGCCAAAAACTATACTTCAGATTCCATTGACGCATCAAAAGATATGGTTTACGAATATCCCCTCTTATCTGGAGTGGATCCAATTGCCTCAATATCGGCTTCCGGGCATCAGTTCAGTAAAGAACGGAGACGTAGTGGTATTCAATGTACCTGGAATGAATGAAAATAACTGGGGTCTTCCTACAAGCCAATGGATCAAATACCCGGTCGATCTGAAAACCAATTACATCAAACGTTGCGTTGCTATTGCGGGTGACGTATTGCAAATAAAAGACAGGCAAGTGGTTATAAATGGTCAACCGCTGGCGAATCCTCCCAACATGCAATACAAATATGAAGTCGTTGCCAATGACGAAATCAATGAACGCAACCTCTCTAAAATGGGCCTTGATGAAGAAGACTACCGGTTACTGGGACGAAGACCTGAAGACAATAAAGCCGTGTACGATATATTTCTTACAAACGATAAAGCTGAAGAGTTGAGAAAACTTCCCTACATCGTCTCTGTCACTTCCCCCCTACATACGGGTATTGAAATGGTCTTCACTCAGTCAAAATACGCTCCCTGGAACGGAGACAACTTCGGACCGCTCACAATTCCAAAAAAGGGCATGACCATTGCACTCAATGACTCCACGCTTTCATTGTACGGAGAAACTATTCAGAAATACGATCACAACAAAAATGCTGAAGTGAAAGACGGAAAACTTCTTATGGATGGAAAAGAAATCAAAGAATATACATTCAATCAGAATTATTATTTCATGATGGGTGACAACCGGCACAACTCAACGGATTCACGATACTGGGGATTTGTTCCTGAAGATCACATCGTAGGCAAGGCCTTCTTTATATGGCTGTCGATTGATAAGTATGGAGACTTACTTCATTCCATTCGGTGGGGCCGGTTCTTTAATCTTATTCGATAGCTATTGGCTGTTAGCCCTTGCCAACACTTACCACTCAATCTCTTTCATCCCCTTACTTTTCAAATACGCATTCACTTTGCTGAAATGTTTGCATCCAAAGAAACCACGATCAGCAGAGAAGGGAGAAGGATGCGCTGAAATGAGGACGGCGTGTTTACTGCGGTCAATGATCTCACCTTTCTTTTGAGCATAGGCTCCCCACAACAGAAAGACAACATTCTCCTTCTCTTCAGATATTTTCTTTATCACGGCATCAGTAAAAGTTTCCCACCCTTTGTTTTGATGAGAGCCCGGTAATGAGGACCTCACCGTCAGGGTGGCATTCAGCAAAAGTACCCCCTGTCTCGCCCATCGATCCAGATCACCGTTGGGTGGAAAGGGTTTCCCGAGGTCATTTTGAATCTCCTTAAAAATATTGACCAGTGAGCGGGGTATCTGAACACCCTCCCGTACAGAGAAGCACAAACCATTCGCCTGTCCCGGCCCATGATAAGGATCCTGGCCTATGATCACCACCTTCACATCGTTAAAATGACAGGCATCAAAAGCATGAAAAATTTCTTTTCCGGGAGGATAAACTACGGCGGTCTGATATTCCCTTTTAACAAAATCTATTAAGGGCTGGAAATACGGTTTTACGAATTCTTCTGTAAGCCTGGTTTTCCAGGATTGATCCATTTTCACATCATTCGGCATAGGGAAGGTGTTCTCTTTGCAAGTAAGCTTGTAAAATAGAAAAAATTGATATTTTTGACTGAATGGTCACAGAAGTTACAAAAGGCGTAAAGGTAACGGTGGAGACGGAGTATCAACCCTCCTATTCCAGCCCGAGTCAATATCATTATGTTTTTACTTATCGGATCACCATCGAGAATGGAGGGGATTTCACCATTCAATTAAAGAGGAGACGGTGGCATATCTACGATGCAGGGTTCATGTCACGGGAGGTTGAGGGTGAAGGTGTCGTAGGCCAGCAGCCCGTACTGGAGCCAGGACAGACCCACCAATATGTTTCGGGCTGTAATCTGAAATCCGGCATTGGCAAGATGGTCGGTACGTATCTTATGGAGCGCGTGGTTGATGGGACGACCTTTACGGTGAATGTTCCGGAATTCAGTATGGTAGCACCCATGCGTCTCAATTAAATTCAAATTTTCAATACCTATCCGTGCCCGCATATCATCAGGTAAAAACTTTCATTCACCATTGGCTCTACGAAGTCAGCGAGCATTCTATCCATTCTCCTTTTTTCTTTGATTTTTACACAAAACTGGTGGCAAAAAAAAACAGGCCGGATTTTCCTCAGCTTAAAAAGTTGAGGGCATCGATGCTGAAAAATCATACTGAGTTATTGATTGAGGATCTGGGTGCAGGACCTATGAGAAAAGCTCCAGCCAAACGGAAAATGAGTGAAATTGCAGCCACCAGTCTGTCTCCTGCAGCGTATGCTCTTTTCTACCTGGATGTTGCCAATTACATTCAAGCCAAGCGCATGATTGAACTTGGAACTTCCCTCGGTGTCACAAGCCTTTACCTGGCACAAAAAAGGGATGCTTTTGTTTATACTTTTGAAGGGAACCGAAGCGTCGCTCATGCAGCCTTGACAAACTTTGAGTGGGCTGAACAGAAAAATATCGAACTGGTCGAAGGCAACATCGATTATACTTTGCACCGCTTTCTCCAGCAGACACATAAAATTGACTTTGTGCTGATGGATGCCAACCATCACTACGAACCCACCTTGCGTTATTATCAGCAACTCACGAAGCGACTGTATGAGAAGAGTATTGTCATTATCGACGATATCCACCGTTCACCGGAAATGGAAAAGGCCTGGCGGGAAATCAAATCGGATGTGCTCGTATATGGAAGCCTGGACTTGTACCGCTGTGGTGTATTATTCTTTGATCCTATCATGAACAAGCAACATTTCATTTGGTCATTGAAATGAAGGTTGGATTCGTCTAACTTTGGGCCTCAATAAACTACCTTCATGGAGCCAACCCAATCACCCGAGCCTAAGAAGTCTAACAAAACCGGGATTATCATCGCGCTATTATCGATCGTAATCATAATTCAAAGCGTTAAAATCTATCTTGACTATAACGATAAGGCCGAAATCACCGAGCAAAAAGCCAATGTAGAAGAGGACCTTGCCACTACTTTGCAGCGTTTAAAAGAGATTCAAACTGAGCTTGATCAAAAGATTACAGAGATTCAGAAACTGGGAGGCGATGTCAAAGATCTTCAGAAAGCCAAGGCGGAAATTGCCGCACAACTCAAGCGCAACGTTGTCAAAAGCTCCAAGGCGATAAAAGAATTAAAAGACCGGGTGGAGGGATATGAGGAACTTCTGAAAATCAAAGATGACGAAATTGAAAAACTCAAATCTACCAACAAAGAACTTTACAGTGAGAACAGGCAACTTAAAACCCAGAAGAATGTCCTAAACGATTCCATTAACCGGTTGTCAACAACAAAAGATGCACTTGCCTCCAAAGTAGCCATCGCCAGCCAATTGAAAGCGGAGAATATATCTGTCATGGCCGTGAATGGAAAGGGGAAAGAACGTGAATCACCCTTTAAAAATAAACAACTCGAAAAACTGAAAGTTGAATTTAACCTTGCCGAAAATAAGGTTGCACCCATTGAAGGTAAAAAGATAATGATCCGCGTCATGGATGAGAATGGACAGGTCATCTTTGACATGGCCCGTGGCTCAGGTACCTTTATGTTGAACAACAAGGAAGAATTTTATAGCGCATCACAAGAAATTCTTTTTGACAACACAAGGCAGAAGCTCATTTTTCTGTATGAAAAAGGGTCTGAATATGCCTCCGGTAACTACTCGGTTGAAATTTATACTGATGGTTATATGATGGGCACAGTTCAGTTTGCCGTTAAATAGTTGGAATTCCCGGGAATGCATTGCCATCAGCGCTTTGCATTCGTGGGAATTATTGTTTCGGGCCTGTTTTTGGCTAACCAATGGTCCAAAACCTGCTAAATGAAAGATTTTTAATGATTTTTCGGGTATACTGCCGTAGAAATCGAAAAACCCGCTATTTTTGCACCCTCATTTTAAAACCAATTAATAAACATGAACAACTACGAGACGGTATTCATTTTAAATCCCGTTTTGTCTGAGGACCAGGCAAAGGATACTGTCGAAAAGTTCGTGAAGGTGTTGACCAGCAACAAGGCCAACGTAATTAATGTGGAGCAATGGGGACTGAAAAAGATGGCTTACCCCATCCAGAAGAAGTCCACCGGCTTTTACAACCTTATCGAATTTACGGCAGCTCCGGAGACCATCGGAACACTCGAGACAGAATACAGAAGGGATGAGTCAGTCATGCGCTTTCTGACCACCAGCCTTGACAAGTTTGCGTTAGAATATAACAGACGCAGACGCAAGGGTGAATTCAACAAAAACAAGGAGAAAAGAGCTCCGCAACAAAAAAGAGAAAGAGAGGAGACAAAAGCATGACACTTGTAAACGAACCCATCAAACGCCAAGAGATCAAACCAAAATACTGCCGCTTCAGGAAGAACGGTATCCGGTATATCGACTACAAGGATCCTGATTTCCTAATCAAGTTTATCAACGAGCAAGGTAAGATTCTGCCCAGTAGACTCACCGGTAATAGTTGGAAGTACCAGAAAAAAGTTGCCCAGGCTATCAAGCGTGCACGCCACATTGCGTTGCTGCCTTACCTCGGTGACGCACTAAAATAACCTTAACCGTTGACCTATTATGGAAATAATATTAAAACAAGACTTACAAGGGCTTGGATATAAGAATGATGTCGTGAAAGTAAAACCAGGCTATGGAAGAAATTTCCTTATCCCCAATGGAATTGCCTTGATCGCGAATAATTCCAATAAACGTATGGCGGAAGAAAACGTACGCCAGGTAGCTCATAAAGCTGCTAAAATTAAAGATGAAGCCGTGGCATTGGCTGCGAAAATTGGCGAACAAACTTTGGAATTAAAAACCAAGGCTGGCGAGAGTGGGAAAATCTTCGGCGCAGTCACTTCCCTACAGGTTTCAGAAGCTCTGAAGGCAAAAGGAATTGAGGTGGACCGCAAAAAGATCTTCTTCAAAGTTCAGCCGAAAGAACTCGGAGACTATGTGGTGACCCTGGATCTTCATAAGGAAATCAAACACGAGATTAAGATCAAAGTGGTTGCCGAGTAAGTAGGAAAGGATTACTTATTAAGAGCCGCCCCAAAAGGGTGGCTTTTTTATTGAATCATTTTTTGGCTGATCGACCTGATATTTTCGGTAAAGGGTCAGGTTCCCCAATTTTTTCGACTAGCTCCTGGTACCAGGCTTTTCCGTATTTTCGGATGAGGGGATCCTTCAAAAATTTATATAGAGGAATCCCCAATGACTTCCCCAGCTTGCAGGCCTCGGAGCAAACGTTCCATTTATGATAGTTCACGGCTTCAAATCCTTTTTTCTTTGTAATCCGAATCGGATACAAATGACAGGAAATAGGTTTTCGGAAAGGTATCTTTCCATCCAGATAGGCCTCTTCGATACCGCATTTTAAAACTCCTTTCGCATCATAATGCGAATAGGCACATTCCTTGCCGCCAATGGTAGGTGTTGAATAATCTCCATCTTCATCCAGGATATAAGGACCCTGTGCCGCAATAGCTTTCTTTCCGTCCTTGGTGAGATAGGGCGCGACGGCCTTTTGAATCTCGTGCATTACAGGAAGTTCGTCATCTTCCAGCGGCGCACCCAGCTCACCTTCAACACAGCAAGCGCCCTTGCACATTTCCAGATGGCATACAAATTCAACTTCTTTTATATCGTCCGAAATGAGGACGTCCCCTACTTTTATCATGGCTGAAAGTTAATTCCTTAATCTCATCTCCTGAGTTAATTCAAAACAATATCTTGAAATACTTAAGAACATGATACCTCAAAATCTTGCGGTCTGAGTATCTCCCTTTTTTCTTATATAAAACTCCTTATCGGCAATGTAGCATTGACGTTCAATCTCAAGGTTAATTTTGTCCCAAAAATATGATGCAATTCATCAAAATCATTGACTTCTCCGGTTTAACTTGCGCAAGAATTTTTGAATGGATTATCTGGAAAACTTAAACCCTCCGCAACGCGAGGGTGTCATCAATACTGAAGGACCTTGTATGATCATTGCCGGGGCCGGCTCAGGAAAGACAAGGGTCCTTACCTATCGCATCGCCCATCTGATGAAGAGTCAGGGC